>JAEWGR010000050.1 GCA_023388195.1 Bacillota bacterium | reverse complement strand
ATATTATGGCGATCTGCCAAAGCGGCGTCAGCGGCAACGGCCGCAGCGCTTTTGTCCACAGGCACCGATTCGCCGGTCAGAGACGCCTCTTCCACTTTGAGATTAAAAGACTCTATAACCCGCAAATCTCCGGGAATGTAGTCCCCGGCCTCCAGGAGAACAATATCGCCTGGAACCAGCTCTTTGGAGGAAAGTACGGTAGTTTCGCCGTCCCGCAGAACCTTGGCAGTGGGGGCAGACATTTCTTTCAGGGCTGCCAGGGCTTTTTCGGCCTTGGCTTCCTGAAATACGCCCAGGCATGCGTTCAACAGTACAATTGAAATGATAACGAGAGAGTCTGCTGTCTCGCCAACTAAAACGGAAATTAGGCTGGCGGCAATGAGAATCAGCACCAGAAAATCCTTGAACTGATTGATGAATTTTTGCCAAAGCGGTTCCGAGGCTTTTTCCTGCAGTTCGTTATAACCATAAGCTGTCAGCCGTTTCGCAGCCGCAACTGCAGATAGGCCGGTGGCGGCATCTGATTGAAGTAAAGCCGATGTTTCCTGAGAAGTTAATTCATGCCAGCGCTTATTCATAAAACTCCTCCTCTGATTTAATCGGTTACCGAGAGTTTTTTCAAAAAGGAACGCTCTTTTCTTCGTCCAGGATCTTAAAGGCCCGGAAAGAATAGCCCAGAAAAACAAATGTGGAGATATCAGGGATAAGGCACAGTCCGGCGGCAATGCCTCCCCAAGCAGCTTCCAGCCATTTGCCGGTCTTCGTTTTTAAAAACACACCCAGGGAAAGTATGGCATAAGACCAGAGAAATCGCCCCCAGCGTACGATCTCCCCTGTTTCTCCGAGGCTTCGGTAGTCAGGTATAATAGCCGCGATAATTTGCGCTAAGGCTGCAATAACGATGTGTAATAGACCGACATAACCTGTTATTCGCGCCCATTTCCAGTGCATCATCCTGCCGCTTGTTTATAATAACCGGTGTTACCTTTACTTTGTGGCCGTCCCGAAAAATTCATCAGGCTGACCTCCTTTCATCACTTTTTATTAGAAAAATTTGGCTTGGGCCAAGGCCCTTCAGGACGTCGACGGAAGCCATCGATTTTTCTTATCTCTTAGAAATAGCCTGGCATTTTTATAAATTCTGTCTCTACCCTGTTGGGGCTACTTTTTCTTAGCTCTTGCATTTTTGTATAAACTTTGTCGGGGTAACAAAAAGACCTTGCCTCAAAAAGGCAAGGTCTTACCAACAACCTAACAGTTGCCAACAAAGCCGGGAATCGCACCGCACTGACGACTTTGCTGTAAAGGTTACTCCCCTTGGGTAAGCTTAAGTTATACTTTAATTATAATGATCCAAATAAAGGAAGTCAATTACAGCCAGTACGTTTTTGGTCAGAGAAACTACTGCTTTTTCACATACTGGTTTTCTCTACGGGCTAATAGGAGGAATCGGCATTGACAATTACCCTCGATTTATATTATAGTAAGAATGAATTAACTTTGTTATAATTTAATGAATTTTTAGCTAATTGGAAAACCAAAGGCTAAGAGAAACCTTGTTTCGGAGGTGTTCTCATAGCATTTGGTTTTTTTGTTATAACTAAGCTCCACAGTTGTATGCGAGCAAAGGAGGGATAAGCTAGCATTGCTGGCAAGGTGGAGGCTATCTTATTACATGGTGGAGGGGTACATAATGAAAAAAATTAGTTTATGCCTGATTAGTATCTTGCTATTTACGCTATTTGTGGTTGGTTGCGGATCACAAACCGCAAAGGTGGAAGAGCCCAAAAAACAGACCCTGCTGGATACTATCAAAAAACGCGGAACGATAAAGGTCGGGACTGAAGGGACCTATCCGCCATTCACCTTCAAAAACGAAAAAGGGGAGCTGACTGGTTTTGATGTTGAGATTATTAACGAAGTGGCAAAACGGCTAGGTGTCAAAGCTGAATTTGTACCTACCGAATGGAAAGCAATGTTTGCCGGCCTTGATTCGGAGCGGTTTGATGTTATCGCAAATCAGGTAGGGATTAATGAAAAAAGGCTGGAAAAATACGATTTCTCAGTTCCCTATACTGTTTCCGGTGCCCAGGTCATTGTAAATAAGGATACAACAGATATAAATAGTGTGGAAGACATCAAAGGCCGTAAGGTTGGAGTCACGCAGGGCAGCAACTGGGAAGAACTTGCCAAGAAGTCCGGAGCTAACGTCCAATATTATAAAGGGGCAAACGAAATTTTTGCAGACCTGGGGGCTAACCGTATTGAGGCAGCCTTGAATGACCGGCTTTTTGTCTCCGAATATCTTCTGAAAAATCCTAATCAGAACCTTAAAGTGACAGGCAAAACCTTCAATGTTGAACAGTCTGGGCTTGCGTTCCGTAAAGGATCTCCCGAGCTTATCGAAGCGGTAAATAATGCGCTTAAGGAAATGCAAGCAGATGGTACCTATCTAAAGATAGCGAAAAAGTGGTTTGGGGAAGATGTTAGTAAGTAGAGAATGGGGGATTGTCATCGACTCCCTGCCCATTTTAGGGCAGGGAGCCTTAGTGACTATTTATCTAAGTCTGGCAGCAATGGTAGGAGCAGTCTTGCTCGGGCTGTTAGTCGCACTAATGAGAATATCTAAGGTTAAGGTATTCGAACAGGCTGCCAGAGTGTATATATCGTTTTTTCGCGGTACGCCGCTGCTTGTACAGTTATTAATTTTGTATTTCGGATTAACCTCTTTTCATATCGTTCTTGACCCTTTGGCGGCAGCACTTATTGGCCTGATCTTACATTTCGGGGCCTATATTTCGGAAATTTTTCGGGCGACAATCCTGTCCATAAGCCGAGGGCAGTGGGAGGCGGCATTGTCTCTTGGCATGACTAACTCACAAGTATTGAGAAGAATCATTTTGCCCCAGGCCACCCGGATATCCATTCCGCCGTTATGGAATTGCCTGATTGATATTCTAAAATCATCATCATTGTCTTCCGTTGTTACTGTACCGGAATTAACTCGCCAGGTAGAAGAGCAAAGCGCGGCCCAGTTTGTTTTTATGCCATATTTTATTACCCTGGCGGTGTTTTACTGGGTAATGGTTGTTGCTATGGGCTGGGTTCAGGAGTGGCTGGAGAGAAAGCTGGAGATACCGGGAGGTTCCGGATGATTGAGGTCATAGACTTATACAAGAAATTTGGCGGCACAAGCGTTTTAAAAAGCGTGAGCCTGAAGGTACGGCCGGGAGAAGTCTGCGCTATTATCGGGCCTAGCGGATCAGGTAAAACCACCTTGCTGCGCTGCCTAAATTATTTAGAGATTCCTGATGCCGGTCAAATCCGGGTAGGCGACTTTACCAGTGCTGTAAATCATCTATCCGGGAACAATCACCTGATCCGGCAACTGCGCCGGCAGACCGGGATGGTATTTCAGCAATTTAATCTTTTTCCCCATAGAACGGCGTTAGAGAATGTTATGGAAGGGTTACTTACTGTCAAGAAAACTCCCCGGCAGGAAGCCCAAAGGCAGGGCGAGCTCTGGTTGAAGAAAATGGGACTTGAAGATAAGGCGGCAGCATATCCGGGACAACTTTCGGGCGGGCAAAAACAGCGGGTAGCAATAGCCCGGGCGATGGCTATGGAACCGGCAGTACTCCTGCTGGATGAGCCTACATCAGCACTTGACCCGGAACTTGTCGGTGAAGTGCTGCTTGCACTAAAAAAGCTGGCCCAAGAGGGGTTAACCATGGTCGTAGTCACCCATGAAATGGGATTTGCCCGGGAGGTAGCGAATAAGGTTGTATTTATGGATGAAGGCGTAATTGTGGAGGAGGGTACACCACAACAAGTCTTTGCTTCAGCTAATCCCCGCATAAAAGCGTTTACGGCTCAACTGCTGCGGTAATAATACCGGCTGCTTTGCGTAAGTAGCATACGAAGCAATGGTAGTGTGTCTTTGTAAGGCCTAAGCGGGCGCCTACTCTGACAGTCAGCAAAGAAGTTTAGTTTTGAGAAGTGCGGTCCATGCTGCAGTGGCTGTTTCGTAACCACTATCGGCTTTGAGCAGCTTACCAATGAATTCGGAAAAGTCATCAGAACAAACTGGTTTGTCCTGACTGGCCGCATACGGCAGGCGACTATCCATCAGGTCGGCAGCTACCAGGCCGGCCCCAAACAGATCACTGGCAGGGGATAGCGTCCGCCGGTACCTGATATAACCGGCAGCAGCGGCCGCGGTTTTGTTAGTGGGCGGCTCCGGCAGGGTGAGATCAGATAATCTGTGTGACCTGACAGCAAACCCAAAATCAATGAGGTATAGTTTGTTCCTGTCAAGAATGAGGTTTGACAGGCGCAGGTCGCGATGGAGTATTAGTGGTTTGCGCCGGGTAGGGGTGTAGAGATAAATTATAATTTCCAGCAATTGCTGAAGGATGTTCTTTATTTCGGCTTCCGTAAAAACCCGGCCTCTGCTAATAGCTGTGCTTAGTGGTAAGCCGGCAATATATTCCTGCACCATAAAAGGGCTATTGTTGACCATAAATAGATCTACTAACCGGGGAATCCGGGGATCGTTTAATTCCCGGAGAATTTCCTGTTCATGCAGGAAGAGCTGTGATTGTGCGGTTGTTGGTGGCTGACTGTATTCCGGATAACCATGCATAAATTTCAGCGCATAATAGCAGTTGTTCTTGCTGGCCCTGATGACACTGCCGTAACTGCCAAAACCAAGTGGATTCTCAATGGCATAGTTATTTATTGGCGACAGCGACTTTAGGAAAAAAAACGGTCAAGGAACCCTTTTTTGCGCCGATTATAATTTTCCGAAGAGTTACTTCTGTCATAATAGCGGGGGTGGCTGTATTGGGGCGGGACCAGCGGCGGCTTGCTTGCTGGCGGGCTTTGCGGAGCCTTGAGATTGGCACCGCAAAACGGGCAATTTACCCACTCGGCATGTACCTCTTTCCGGCAATTACTGCAGGTCGGCTTTGCCTGAACTCCACAGACCGGGCAGAAATTGTAATGGGGATGTAATTCGTTTTGACAACGTTGACATTTCATAAAAACAGCCTCCTTATCAAAGGTATTTTGTTATATAAGTAAAGTAATGACCTAAGGTGTAGAACTGTTTTGCACCTTAGGTCATCAATGTTATGCGAATAAGCCAGACCTTTAGTACAGTAAGCACTATACTAAAGGTCTGGCTTATTGGTTACCCAACGATAGTACCAGGCTGTATAGCCATGTTGTTGATACTATCTGTAAAGCTACTCCCCTTTAGAGAATATTAAATTATCTCATTATAACCTGGCTCAAAAAATATGTCAAAAGGGTTAACGCAAAATAATCAAAAAAACTGATCCTTTGTTAACAAAGGATCAAATTGGGGAAGCCCTGTCTATTTACCAACACAGCCAAACTGACCAGGCTGTTGAGCGACTGCAATAATAGTAGCGTTGCCGCCGCATTTTTCACAGGTCTCCGGCTTCTTCCCTTCCGCTGCCTCAAGAATCCAGCCACATTCTACGCATTTGTAAAAGATATCTGCCATTGGTAAACCTCCCTTAAGTAATCTTATTTATTTATATTGATTCTCTACTAACCAAGTTTATCCTTTTTTGAACCTATATGTATTCAATATACATGAAGTGCTGATAATGTATAGCCTGTAAAATTTTGAAGCAGTAAACTTTTGATATAGGCAAGAGGGCATAACCACTGTTCCAGAGGCAAGTCTTATGCAAATAAATATAGTTGACTAAGTCAAATATTTTTATTATATTATTATTAAGATTGCTTACACTGGCAGATGTAGCAGGGAGGGGTTTTTTGTGGATCAAGAGATGAGAAACAGGGCAGAGGTTATCAGGGAGTTCAACCGGTTTTATACTCACTTTATTGGCCTGGTTAATAAGAATATATTAGATAGCCCGTATTCTCTGGCTGAAGCAAGAGTATTGCTTGAAATGGATAAGGCCGGGCCGTGTACTGCAAGTGATTTAACCAGGTTATTACAGATTGATCCTGGCTATCTGAGTCGCATATTGAACCGGTTGCTATCAGAAAAATTAGTTATCAAATCCCGTTCTCCGGCTGACGGCAGGGCTCAGGTTTTATCATTAACAGAGCAGGGGCAGGCGACGTTCGGAAATCTGGCCGAAGCCTCGACGCAGCAGATCGGAAGTATCCTGGCAGAGCTGCCTTTACATCAGCAACAGGAGCTGATCAACCTTCTGCACGGTGTTCGCAAGATTCTATCTCATGACAGTACGCGCGTGATTACCATCCGTACCGGGCAGCCGGGCGATTTAGGATATATTGCTTACAGGCATTGTGTACTCTATTATCAGGAATATAATTTAGAGCCAGTGGCTTTTGAGCGTTATGTACTGGCAAGTCTATTACAATATGCAGAGGATCCACAAACCGGTGCAATCTGGGTGGCTCAGGTTAATGACAAGATTGCCGGTTTTATTGGCATGGTTGATTTGGATGAGAAAACCGCTCAGCTAAGATGGTTTCTTATTGAGCCCGAGTTTCGCGGGCTCGGTCTGGGACGGCGTCTGTTGGCGGCGGCCATGGAATATGCGCGGGAAAAGAAATATAAGCAGGTTTTGCTATGGACCTTCCAGGGCCTGGATGCCGCCTGTCATTTATATAAAAGTTTTGGTTTTACGCCAACGCAGCAGGTTGGAAATGATACCTGGAAGAATGGGCTGCAGGAGGAACGGTGGGATCTCATGTTGTAAACGGGAGTTCTGATTTGCCGGTGATTATCAGGATTGCTCTTAGATTAATAATATGTTAAAATATAATTAATCTAGGATGAACGTCAACTTGAATATGTCCAACCTACTTTGATAAACAGGGAATTCAATGGTGTGCAGCTGCCGGGCCATCTAAGCGTGGAGGGCAAAAACAGATCTCAGGATACCCACCTGCCGGGTGCAGGTTTGGACATATAAAGGAACGGCATTTTGGATTAACAGGGCTTACCATACACTGGTAAGTCCTTTTTGATTTACTCCAGCCTAGGGCGATAGCTTCATAGGAGTATATCGCTGTTTTTACTGTAGGCCGGGCAGAAAAGCAAAACCGGGACTGCCCACATACAAGTGCAGTCCCGGTTTTTTTGGTCTAGCAGAATGTATTGAATAAGAACACCTATACCCAAAGGGCACAGGCGGCTTCTGCCGGCGTCTTGATAGACTTGGTACAAGCCAAGTCTTTTCTTACATGCTCAGAAAGTATATCATTTTCTGAGCATAAGTAAGAACGACGACTAAGGCTTCTGCCGGCGTTTTGAGAGACTTGGCACAAGCCAAGTCTTTTCTTATATTTAGGCTTATTGTAGATACATACGCGGCCTTTATTTTATATTTTGGTTATATTGCATATAGACTACATGGGTTTGCAGATATTCCTCGAGGCCATGCTTGCCGTCTGCGCCGCCAATTCCTGATTTGCGCCAGCCGGCGTGGAACCCTTGCATTGCTTCGAAGTTTTCTCTGTTGACATAGGTCTCACCGAACTTGATTTCCTTGCAGGCCCGCATAGCTACATCAAGGCTTTTGGTATAGATGGACGAGGTCAGGCCGTACTCACAATCGTTAGCTAATTCAATCGCTTCATCCAGATCTTTAAATGTGGCAATTGGCAATACTGGACCAAAGACTTCTTTTTGCATAATCGCAGTGTGTTGCTGGCAGTGAGTAAGGACGGTAGGTTCAAAATAAAACCCCTCTGCTGTTTGGGCCCGTTTCCCTCCTAAGGCCAGATGAGCTCCATCAGCCAGTGCCTGTTTTACAGCGGCTTCCACAAGTTCGAGTTGCGTTTTGCTGACCATTGGCCCCATGTCAATATCCGGTTGGGTAAGTGGATTGCCATAGGTAGTATTGCGCATAGCAGTAATTATTTTTTCAGTAAATTTATCGGCCACTGATTCATGTACATACACTCTTTCGGCGCAGTTGCATACCTGACCGCTATTAATAATACGCGAATCGCGAATGCTGGCTGCGGCTAAATCAAGGTCAGCATCAGGCATTACAATGGCAGGTGCTTTGCCTCCCAACTCGAGGGAAACTTTAGTAACGTTTTCTGCTGCTGCCCGCATAATGGCAATGCCGCCATCCACGCTGCCGGTGAAACTGACCATACCTACTTTCGGGTGGCCGGCAAGGGCGTTGCCGACAACGGCGCCTGCGCCTGAGACCAGATTAAATACTCCTTTCGGCAGTGCCGTTTGCGCAACAAGTTTAGCAAACTCAAACGCGTTATTCGGTGTTTCTCTGCTTGGTTTTATTACGATGGTGTTACCTGTCACCAGGGCCGGTGCCAGTTTGCGGGCAATTAGGAAAAAAGGAAAGTTCCAGGGCAGGATGCCGGCAATAACACCGATTGGCATTTTAAATAAAAAAATATTCTCGTTGGGCCGGTCACTTTGGATGATCTCGCCCTCATAGCGGCGGGCAAACTCAGCCATATAATCCATATAATCGGCAGTAAAGTTGGCTTCAACCCGTGCCAGAGGCAAAATCTTGCCTTGTTCTTCGGCAATAACCCTGGCAATTTCTTCGGCGTTCTCACGGACTCTTTGGGCAATTTCCTTGATATACCTGGCTCTTTCAATTGCTGGTAACTTAGCCCACGATTTTTGTGCCTGTTCAGCCGCATTAACGGCTGTATTGACATCTTCCGGCGTACCTTCGGGAATTTCGGAAATGACCTGTTCTGTGGCTGGATTAATTACAGAAATCATCCGGCCTGCGCGGTTTTGAATAAACTCACCATTAATGAACATTTGATGGATTTTCACGCCTATTCCCCCTCAATTGTCATTGCCTCTAAACCATAGTGCTCTGCCAGGGTCGATATCCCTGGTAAACTGCAGCAACAGTTTAGATAGTTGACTGTATATATTTGACAAAGAACAGGATAGTCCTTTAGCAAACAGCTGGGGTGGCAAATATTTGCTATGGGCTGTTTGTTTATTGCTATTATTGCTCGTCCTCTGCTGTATGTAAGTCAGCCCGGCGGGAACAATACAGTGGAGAAAAGATCTGGAGGTGAATCTATGAGCCGGTACTTTCGGCTTATCCGCCACAGTGGCAATCAGGCTCTATTCCGGGTGGTTGAAATGTCGGTAGCAGCCCTGCTGGCTGATCACCCGTTTCATATTCAGGCCGAGGGGTTGCGGGGGACAGGCAAAACCACCATTTTACGGGCGGCACGGGATTTGCTGCCACCGATTACACGTATTAAAAATTGTCTCTATAATTGCGATCCCGCAGCACCCCATTGCCCCTTGCACCGTAATTTGCTGCCAGAGGTTATTGAAGCGATCGGGTCAGAAGAGATTCCCCGGCCCTTTCTTGAGATTTCTCAGGCCGCAAAAGTGGGGTCAGTTGTCGGCAGTATCGATCTGGCCAGACTGACAGATCAGGTTAATCCTCTCGCGGCACTTTTACCAGGCACCATTCCTCAGGCGCATCGGGGCATTATTTTTATTGATGAAATTAACAGACTTGCCGATACGGCCCCTGAAGTGGCCGATGTCTTGCTGGATGTTATGGGAACAAGACCGGGACAAATACAAATTGAGGAGCCTGGCCTGCCTGTTGTAACGTTGCCGGTTTCGGTGAGTATCTGGGCGGCATCCAATCCTGATGAGGATCCGGGACCGCTTAGCCGGGTCAGAAAGCAGTTATCTGACCGGTTTGATTTAACGGTTGCGATGGGGCGGCCTGATGATTATCAGGCTGTAGTAGATATTCTGGCCGGGGGCAATGTGCAAGCGGCGATGACAGCCAAGCCCGGACTGCTGGCCGGGAATCTGGCAAATAGTATTGTAAGCCCGGAGCTCAGGCAAGTACTGGCTAAAATATATATTGACTTCAGGTTGGAGAGTTTGCGGGGGGCTCAGGCCATGGAGACGGCTGCCCGCTTAACTGCCTTATTAAGCGGTCGTAATAATGTTATGGTAGCCGATTTGGTGCAAGTAGTATCCTTGGCGCTGGCACACAGGGTTAGCAGCGACACAATTACCGCAATTACTGCTTATCTGACTGGTTTGTCCCATCCACAGGCTCAGCAGCAGGGACCGCAGGACGGTAAGCTTGAAGGCCGGGTGCTTTCACGCTGGGCTATGCTGTGGGCCGCGATTAAAAGACAATTAGCTGCTGCCATAGGAACACGGTATCACCTGCCGACGGTGGAAACCTCCGCCGGTAGCGGTGGGGGCGGTGGGGCAGCCCGGATTGTAGATCCGCTGGCTACGACAATTATTGCTCCGCCCAAACCTGCCATATCAATTGCCGACCTGCCTGACGACCAACTTGTAACCAGGGAGACCCATAGCCATGGCTGAGGGATTAGAAGCTACTCTCGCCAGTATGGATTTAGAACGGCTGACCGGACCGGGGCATGTTATTATCCAGGCGCTGGCGGCCGGCGAGGGGGTGCGGCTCGGGCAATGTGCTGTTCTCAGCACAAAGGTTCATGCCTTTAATTCCCACAGCCCGGAACATGTGCAGGTCATGGTGGATGCCGATGCCGGCCAGGTATTCTATCAGCGTCAGGACAGCGGCACCATTTGCCATCTGGATGTTTTCCATCAGTGCGGCAGTATCGATCATGTCCTGGCAGCCAGGTATGTCTGCCAGGCGGTTGACTTTTATCATAAGCTGCCAGGTACGGAGGCGGCATTAGGGCATGGCGGCTTCGTCAACCCGGATTTAATTGATATTCAGACTGCTGCAGGCGGGGGGCGGATAACCGGGGCGCTCACCGGCGGGCAAAAGGAATCTCTGTGCCGGGTTCACGAAAATCATGTCCACCTTGCCCTCCAGCTGCCTTATGATCATATATGTTGTCTATTTTTTATCGTTGCTGCCATCGAAACCGCGATTCTGACTTGCGGCTGTGAATTGAGGTGCAATGAGCAAATTAGTTGTATTTATTCAGCAGATACGCAAGCTGACCTTAGTCCTTATACCGCTCAGACCGACTCGCAGCTGACCGCCCAGAGTAAAGAAACGCAACGGCGCAGTCCGGGGAGCAAGGAGACTATTAACAGCAAGCAAGCGGGAGCAGGCGGTCGACAGGGAAAACCGGGCAGCGCAGATGGGAATAAAGAAGTATCAGGGGTCTGCCAGAGCCAGACGCTTGTTGATAGTAAGGAGAATGGTCCGGATTTTACGAGTTATCATGAGGATGTAATGGCCCAGGTAACACTGCAAAGCAGCCTTTACCCAGCTGGTCTGTCAGATAGTATAAAGCAGGCTATTCATGGCTCCCGGAGCCGGCAGGGAGCTGCGATATGCAGCAGTACCCAGCGCAACCGGCATTTTGCCGGAGAATTAATTTCCGGGGTTGACTGCTCGCGGGCAATTGCCCTTGATGTTGCGGCTACCGTCACCGCCGCTGCCTGCCACTTTGCGGAGCAAAGCGGCAGCCGGCTGCGAATTCGGCCTGCTGATCTGCGATTTGCGATCCGCCGTCCCTCCTTTAGTTATGATGTCTGCCTGTTGATCGACAGCAGTGCCAGTATGGCCGGATCGAGACTGACAGCAGCCCGCTGCCTGGCTGAAGAAATCCTTCGGGGCGGGTGCAGCCGGGTTTGTGTGGTTACCTTTCAGGATAACCGGGCTGAAGTACTTACACCGTTTACTCCCAGCCGGCAGGCGGTATGGAAGGCTTTTGAATCCATTACTCCGTATGGAGCCACACCGTTGGCCCTGGGGCTGCGGTACTCCTTGGCTTACTTCCAGGAAAAGCAGCTTGAGAGGCCGCTGCTGGTGCTTATTACTGACGGGGTACCCAGCCGTATTTATGAGGAAACAGCCAATCCGCTGATTGAGGCGCTGGCTGCTGCTAATGAGATCAAACAGTCACAGGCCAATTTCTTATGCATTGGGCTGGATATTGATGACGGCTTTCTTAAAAAGTTGACGGCTGCGGCCGACGGTGTATTATATCGGTTCACTGAGTTTGAAAATCAGCTTAGGTCATAACCTCAATATTGAATATTTCCCGGAAATATTTGGAATATAGGCTCCGGTGCCGCTAAGTAAGTGGCGGCAGTATTGCCGATGCTGCGGCGGTGAATCTTCTCACCGCTGCGGTGTTAACAAGCTAGAAAGAAGTTCGTTTTTAAAAATAATCCCGGCACGATTTTCCTTATTGACATTTGTATCTGTCCCTTGGTATGCTATATACAAAATACTGAAAAAAATAACATCTATGACCAGGAATAGTAAACATATACAGGAAGCTGCAGCGAGCCAATGTCAGTGAGAGTTTGGCGCCGTCCGGTATGTTGAATGGGCCTGAGAGATACAGCCTGAGCCGCATGGCGGGGTAGGCGCTGCCGGGATTCTTCCGCCGTTACCAGGAAGCGGGTATCGGATTCTCATCCTGTACTTAGTAAGCCGGGCCATGCTTGTCATGGCTAATGAGGGTGGCACCGCGGGTTATTCCCCGTCCCTTTGCTCATGTTGACACATGCGCAAAGGGACGGGGTTTTATATTTCTTACGAGGAGGATAGGTGTTGATGGAAAACAAACAGACGGAAATGATTACGGTTACAACAGGACGGGAAGGGCAATTCCGGTGGGCGGCCGTAACGGCAATGCTGCTGGCTATTGGGGGGATACTCAGGCTGGTGAGCCCTAGTATTGCCGGGGTTTCTCCTAACTGGATTATTGCCATGTATTGTCTGGCGATTGTGTTGTTCAGGCCCTCTTGGGGGCGGGCTATGAGCATTGGGCTGGTGGCCGGTGCGTTGTGTCTGGCTACGTCAAAATCAGCTTTTCCGTATGGCAATTTAATCAGTGAGCCGGTTGGCGCCCTGGTTTGTACCTGTATCGTCAGTCTGCCGCTTAATATGAAAGCGGGACGGCTGGATTTACGGCCGGCTTTGGGAACCGTCTGCGGAACCCTGGCCAGCGGCTTGACTTTCATTACTCTGGCCAAATTTATTCTGGATTTGCCCTTGCAAGTTTATCTCTATGGGATGCTGCCGGTTGTTCTAACCGTGGCGGCAGCCAACACGGTTATTGCGCAGGCGCTCTACTACCCGGTGGCTTCCTTGCTGGGCGGAATGGCTGACAAAACCAAGCAAACGGAGGGGAGCGGCAAATGACCATCTGGAATCAAGAGATTGAAACAATGCCTGTGGCCGCCATGCGGCAGTTGCAGCTTAGGCGGCTGCAGGAGCTCGTGGACAGAGTGTACCGCAATGTTTCCTTTTACCGGCAGAAAATGGAGGCGGTGGGCGTAAAGCCGTCCGACATCAGGTCGCTGGCAGATATTACGAAATTACCGCTAATGACTAAACAGGACATGCGGGATAACTATCCTTATGGACTCCTGGCTGTCCCGCTTAAGCAAGTTGTAAGGTTTCATTCATCAAGTGGTACTACCGGGCGGCCAACTGCTGTTGCTTATACACAGAATGACGTTGCTATGTGGGCAGAATCATTGGCTAGAGCTTTGGTAGCCGGTGGACTGGGACCTGATTCGGTGTTTCAGGTTGCTGTTAACTACGGTATGTTTACAGGCGGTCTGGGGATGCATTATGCGGCAGAGCAGGTAGGTGCCGCCATCGTGCCGGCCTCCTCCGGTAATCCTGTCCGGCAGGCGATGCTGATGCAGGACTTTGGGGTGACGGCCATTATTGTTACGCCCTCCTATGCCCTGCATTTGGCGGAGGCGATGCAGGCCCGGGGGCTTGAGCCCCGCAGCCTGGCTTTACAATCCATATTTTGCGGGGCTGAAGCCTGGTCGGACGGTATGCGGCAGGAGATTGAAAGAGCGTTTGGTACCAATACCTATGATGTATATGGGTTAAGTGAAATTATTGGCCCCGGTGTGGCCACCGACTGCGGCTTGCAGGCCGGGCTTCATCTGCATGAAGATCTGTTTTACCCGGAAATAATTGACCCCGTTACTGCCGCACCCGTCCCTGACGGCCAGGTGGGAGAACTGGTAATTACCACCTTAACTAAAGAAGGTATGCCGATGCTGCGGTACCGCACCCGTGACCTTACTGCCCTCAGCCGCACAGTGTGTGCCTGCGGCCGAACCGGTGTGACTATGCAGCGGGTTACCGGCCGCAGTGATGATATGCTGATTATTCGCGGGGTTAATGTTTTTCCGTCTCAAATCGAGAGTGTTTTGCTGGAAATGGGAGCCACTGCTCCCCATTATCAATTGATTATTGAGCGGAAGAATAATCTGGACGAACTGACTGTACTGGTGGAACCGACGGAAGTTGGTTATGCGGAGTTAGGTGATGACGGGATGCGTAACCTGGAAAAGACAATTCAAAACCAGTTAAAAGCGGTGCTGAATATTAAATCCATCGTTCGGCTGGTATTGCCGCACACTATTGAGCGCAGCGAGGGTAAAGCCAAACGTGTGGTGGATAACAGAAAAAAAGCATAAGCAAACAGGTATGTTCTGAATGATTGAATCAGAACATACCTGTTATTAACGTAGCTATTGAAATTATAGTATACTAATTGGCATTTGCTAAATATTCTTGGTTAACCAGACGTTTAATAGCAATATTCTGGCTGGCGGCCAAATCAATAATTGTGCCATTATCTGTTCTGATAACCGGCCGGTCAAGTTTGTTGGCATTAAAGAAAATAACCTGCCCTGTGCTCTCGTCGCTTAAGAGTACTGGCGAGTTTATCAGGCAGTCGCGAATATGGCGGATAAAGGGCTGGCACACACCCTGATCCAGTTTGCCGAACATTTCCTTGGCCATGGATTCCAGAACCGGGAACGGATTGGAATACTCGCCGGTATAAGCCTGCTGGTGAAAGAAATCAGCAACGGCAATGATTCTGGCGTAAAGGTGGATTTTATCACCGGTTGATCCTAACGGGCGGCCACTGCCGTCCATGTATTCATGATGCTGCAGAATGCTCATCATGACTTCCTGGGGGATCGCGGGTACATGCTGGAGCAGTTTACCGCCATTTATGATATGTGAGTTCGGGTGTGCATCGGCCTCTTTGGCAATGACCAGTTTCCCTACATCATGCAATAGGGCAGCCAGAATTAAAACATGAATTTGGTCATCTGTCATCCTCAGCTTCCGGCCGATAATGCTGCTGATAAAAGCCACCATAACCGAATGCCGGGCTACTTTGTCGGCCAGATTGTAGTCGCTGACCAGCAGATAATCCATAATTGCCGGCCCGGTGGAAAGTACGGCTGAATAGATGCTAAAGGAGGTATCCTTCAGTTCCTGTACGGGAATCTGATTATTGTTTCTAATAAAATCAAAAGAATGGGCAGCTGTGGTCATTACACTGTCATACTCTTTAAAAAAAGTATTAAAGTTTTCGGCCAAACTGCTCGGCTGGGTTTGGGCAGCCGATGCAGGCGGCTCCTGCGGGCTTTCCGTTTCTTGGCCGGCAGTTTCATCCATGATAATAATGCTGTGTACATCCCACATGAGCAGCAAGGAGATAATACGGGGGCTGACAACAATTTCTTTCCCCAATAAAGTCTTGCCGCTGGCAGACAGGACCGGCTCACCGATAACCATTCCGGAAACTAACTCATTGACGCTGATCATCCTTGTTGACATACTCCCAACCCCCTTTTAAATAAACTTATATGAAAAATGAAATCCAATTGCAAAAGCTCTGCCGGCAGTCTCATCTCTGGCTAAGGCGGCTTTATTTGCAGTTTCCTGGAAAATTTTAGAGAAGAACAATAGGTAATGGCAATATAAGTATAAGGTTGATGCCAGCGGATTGCAATCGGTCTTAAGTCATAGGTAATAGTGCCGAGGTCCTAGAAAAAAATCCCCGACAAGCGGGGATTTTTAGTGGCCCTAGCAGGTATAGGCAATATATGGGTCAGCCAATACGCTCAATGGCTATTTTGCCGGCGGGGGCGCGTAATTGTACTTTGCTGCCCTCTGGCACTTCGCCTTTAATGATCATTTTGCTCAATTCGGTCTCAACCAGGCGACTGAGTAAACGTTTCAGGGGTCTGGCCCCGTATTGCGGGTCATAGCCCTCTTTTGACAATAGTTCCAGGGCGCTGTTATCCCAGGTCAAAGTAATGTTCAGTTGCTTCTGCAAGCGCTTGTTGAGGGTTTCAAGCATAATTGCGGCAATGGCGCCGACCTGGCCGGCTGTAAGGGCATTAAAGATGATGATGTCATCAATGCGGTTTAAGAACTCTGGCCGGAAATTGTGTTTCATTAAATCCAGTACCCGGTCTTTGGCGACGGTAAAATCGCTGTTCAGAATTTCATGAGAACCGATATTGGAGGTCATAATGATAACCGTATTTTTAAAATCAACAGTACGGCCTTTGCTGTCAGTCAGACGGCCATCATCCAGAATCTGCAGCAGGACGTTAAACACGTCAGGATGGGCTTTTTCAATTTCGTCGAGCAGCAGGACGCTGTAAGGGCGGCGGCGAACAGCCTCTGTCAGTTGTCCTCCCTCATCGTGGCCGATATAACCGGGCGGGGCTCCGATCAGACGGGCGACAGCATGTTTTTCCATATATTCACTCATGTCAAGACGGATCATGCTGCGTTCATCGTCAAACAGCACCTCGGCCAGGGTTTTAGCCAATTCGGTCTTGCCGACCCCGGTCGGACCCAGAAAGATGAAGGAGCCGATTGGCCGGCTCGGATCTTTGATACCGGCCCGGGCTCTGATGATTGCTTCACTGATGGCTGTTACAGCCGTTTCCTGACCGACGACCCGCTGGTGGAGAATATCTTCGAGATTGATCAGTTTTTCCCGTTCGCCGGTCATTAGTTTGGTTACAGGCACACCTGTCCAGCGACTGACCACCTTGGCGATATCATCCTCATCAACCTCTTCCTTGAGCATGGTTTTATGGGAACGGCTATGGCTGAGATGTTCCTCTTCGGTTGTGAGTTTCTTTTCAAGTTCTGGCAGCCGTCCATACTTAAGCTCAGCCAGGCGATTCAAATCATAGGCCCGTTCAGCAGCTTCCATCTGGGTGCGGACCGTTTCCAGCTCTTCCTTTACGTCTCTAAGCCGGACAATGGCCTGCTTTTCCAGTTGCCATTGCGCTTTTAGAGCATCTGCCTGTTCTTTGAGGACCGATAGCTCCTGACCAATGCGCTCCAGCTTGTCTTTGGAGGAAGGGTCTGTTTCTTTTTTCAGTGCCTGTTCTTCAATTTCCAGCTGCATAACACGACGCAAGTTTTCATCCAGCTCAGTTGGCATGGAATCGATTTCGGTACGCAGTTTGGCAGCCGATTCATCAATCAGGTCAATAGCCTTATCCGGCAAAAAGCGGTCCGAAATATACCGGTCGGACAGAACGGCGGCGGCAACAAGCGCTGCGTCCCTTATTTTTACGCCATGGTGAACCTCGTAACGCTCCCGTAAACCCCGGAGGATGGAAATGGTATCCTCAACGTTAGGCTGATTTACCATTATTGGCTGGAAGCGGCGTTCCAGAGCCGTGTCTTTTTCAATGTGTTTGCGGTATTCATTCAGCGTGGTTGCACCGATGCAGCGGAGCTCGCCCCTGGCCAGCATGGGTTTGAGAATATTGCCGGCATCCATGGCTCCTTCAGCAGCTCCGGCGCCAACTACGGTGTGCAGCTCATCAATGAACAATATGATTTTACCTTCTGACTTGGAGATTTCACTCAATACGGTCTTAAGC
>JAEWGR010000143.1 GCA_023388195.1 Bacillota bacterium | reverse complement strand
CCCTCACCCCTTATATCGAAACTTTCTTATGAACATGAGCCATCGCACCGTAATAGCTTGTCGCCATAATATCAGACATGCGAAAGGCTGAAGGATAAATATCAATCTTTGTATGCTGACTTTGCATCACGCCTAGATGAACAATACTATCCACAGTCCGCGACAACGATACCCCTTCCAGCCAGGAGCGGGTATTTTTTACTGTTTCAATGGCCTTTTTTAACCGTACATACATACCCGCATCCAGCATCTGGCCGCCAATCTTTATTACACGGAAATAATAGGGTTGCCCCCCATAATCCGGCCATTCCTGCACCACGGCTTTATCTAAAATGGTCTGCACCACTTCCTCAACAACCGACGGCGTCCCCTTACGTCGGTGCCAGGCAATGGACTGCTTGACTAGCGCCCGTTTACGGTCCAGCGTCATTCCATCGGGTTCATAAAAATCCACATGAAACTGCCAGGCCAGCAGATCCAGGACGGATTCGGGCAACTCGTCGATCCGGGAGATTAACAGGGTCGCAGGAATGACGGCCGTGACGGCTTTCAACTCTTGGTCAAGAGCCGCCGCGGCGGCCTGCACCTGGGGGTCACCCCGGATACTAACCGGCACCAGGTCCAGCAGGGCCACCTTACTGATATCAGCCATCATTGAGACCTCCAAAATTGGCAACAACCGCGCTGGCCATCGCCACCTGGTACGGCTGCAGTTCGGCATACACCGGCGCGGTCACCTCCACCCGGCTGGCCCCGGCGGCCCGTACCCGCCAGATCAGTTCCGACGGGTTTACATCCCGGCCCAGTCTGGATTTTTGCCAGATCACATAGTCGGTGACCGCCTGATTGACCGCCTGCTGCATCGCCAGGCTGCTGGCGGCATTCTCCCGGGCGATATAGTAGGTCAGCTGCACGACATAGTCCAGTATCTCCGGGGCCAGTACCGTCACTTTATCGGTCAGGGGCCTGACCTTTTTGTCATTACAGGCTTCCCTGCCCGCCTGCAAAATCTCTTCCCCCGGTAGTTCCCCGCCGGTTAACAGCGGCCGCAGCTCCACCTCGCCCGGAGCAGGGCTGTACACGGCCACGTCCGCAATCAGGGCTGACGCTGTTTTTGCCCAGAACGCATAGGCCCCATCCGGGCCGGCTGTGCTGAAGCTTTCCGGCGCTTGCTGAATGCGGGCACGCAAGCTTTCGTCTGCCTCGGTATCGGCACCGCCAGCACTTACGGTAACATTAGTTACGGACTGCACCCAGGGCAAGGGATCAACAAACTGATTGACCTGGCCGGCCACATAGTCATTCCCCCCGCTGCCGGCTACCGTACAAGCCGCCGGCGCATCGGCTGCCAGGGCCCCGGCCGGAATATCGACCGGGCTGGTCACCATAAAGACAATGCCATTGGCCGTTGTCGCCCGAATACCGGCCGGGATGGTCACGACCTGGGGCTGGGCCACCGACAGGGTAAAGCGCAGTGTCACCGTGGCCGCTGCTGCCGGCAGCCGGGTAACGCCAACCAGAATCCCCAGATGATCCAGATAGTCGCCCTCGGCATACGCCAGCAGGTTCATCTTGGCGCTGTAGTCAATCAGAATTCGCTGCTGAATGATAATGGCCGCCACGGATTGCAAAAATAACCGGACCGGATCACCCTGGGCGAGTGTCCGGTCCGTAATCGCTTCATACATGGTAATGACCGACGCCTCAATGTTGCCGGCGTCGGTATCGGTAAAACTGATTTCCGGTAAATCGGCCATCATACATTGACCACCCCCTTGTCAAACTCTTGCTTAAGCTCATTCGATTTTTTTGATAGCTGCACCACCGGGCCGGCCGCTTTTTCGCCGACAAGCTTCTTTGCCACTTCCAGCTTGTTTTTCGGGTCCACTTTGGCAATCCCGCCTAACAAGTCGACAATGGCCCCCTGCGGACTTGTCTGCGCTTTCCAGGCCAGGTCCATAACATTCATCCCGGCCAGCTTGTAGGCTTCCAACTGCCCCCCAGATAAGGTGTTCAGGGCTCCGGCCAGATTCTTGTTCTGGGCCAGGCTGGCAACCTTGGCCACATCTTGCAAGCCCTGCACGTTTTTTAACAGGCCATTGGCCCCAGTGATAGCCGACATGGGGTCTTTTACAGCCGCTGACACTTTTTTGGCCAGGGCTGCCACGTCCTTGGCTTTGTCCAGGCCGCTTTTCTTGGCCTCTTCCTTAATCCCTTTGGTAACTTTGTCGACCTTCTTTTCTTCCGCTGCCGCCGTGCCAGTTGTGGCAGCCTTCACAGGGGCCGGCTCCAGGACATATTCCTTTAGGCTGACATCCAGGGCGATATGGAGGACGTTGCCCCGGTTATCTACATACTTCCAGGATTCAGACAGCGATTCTAAAACAAAATTCCCGATCACTTTGCCGCCGATCACCAGCGGGTGATATTCGCCTTTGCGCACGATCTCCCGCAACTGATCGGCCTCTTTCAAGGGATTTAGGCCATGGAAGGCAGAAAAAATGACCTGGAATGAAATTTCATCCAGGCCGGGAGATATAAATTCCAGTTTCGCTTTCTGGCCAATAATGGCATGTTCCTCAAACTTAGCCGCGGTTTTGCGGTTGAATTCATCAAAGGTCCGGCTTTTCTCGGTCGACACCTCAAAAATCACCGTCCCGAATGTACCAATTGGCAATTAACTCACTCCCTTAATCGCAGGCGGACAGTCGGCCGCAGCTTACCGGTCAGAGCGTCACCGGTAAAGGTAACCTTAGTAACCTCCACCCGGGGTTCAAATTGCTGTAATGCCTGGACAATCTCGGCTGCCAGCCTGGCCTGGGATACCGGCATAGGCAAATCCAGCAGTTCCTCATTCACCCCAAACGCCCGGTCAAGCGGTACCGAATATACCGGCGTCGCCAGGACAGTCCGAACATTTTGCCAGATTTCTTCCGTTGTTGTAGCTGGGGCAAAATTGACAGTCACACTCGTGTCCGCCGTGATTTCAAATTCCAACATATCCCTCCTATACCGGCTGTCCGGTTGTGCCGCTGCCAGACGCTACCCCACCATGAACATGTTTTTTCAGACTAATGCCGTCGGCAATCACATCACCGGTCACATTGATATTACCGGTTGCTGATATATTGATCGGCCCTTGGGCCTGAATCGTTAGGGTGTGTGTTTCCCGATCATACTCCATGCTGGTACCATCAGCAAATCGTATATGTCGCTTATTGGCATCGTCGGCTGGCGGCGTATCCGC
Source organism: Bacillota bacterium (assembly GCA_023388195.1). GTDB lineage: Bacteria > Bacillota > Negativicutes > Sporomusales > Sporomusaceae > Sporomusa. The sequence goes on along the minus strand of JAEWGR010000143.1, from coordinate 24,571 downwards.
ATCAGAATAAAAAGACCCCAGGCAAAAGCCCTGGGCATTGCCATTGGGGAGAAATAGACATAATACCTGTTCTCCGACATCCGGCATCCAAAAGTCTTTATTCTTCATAGAATTACGCACAATCACAGGTAAATTATAGGACACAGAATCTTGTTTATCATCAAAAAACACGCGCACAGTAGCATTTTGTGAATTTATGGTTGAAACTCTGCCGACTCTGATAATATTTCTGACTATAGCCGTTATCAATATCACAATCATTGATAAAAGGTACGGCTTTAAGCTACTAAGTATTTTTTGCATAACACGGTACATTAATAGCCCTCCAACACCTGACGCAGGTCAATTTTTACGGTATAGCCGGCACCGGTATGCTCAGCTTCCTCAATAAAATACTTGCCGTCAAACTTTCCGTAGCCCACAACCTGTACCGTCCGGGCCGCCAGCAAGCGAATGTCACCCAACAGGGAAAAAGACATTTTTGTTTCGCCCCGGTTTTGCTGGCGGAGTTTTTTCTTTGCCAACTTTTCCGCCTTACCAATACTGCCGACCCGTTGATTGATCACCAGGGTTTTACCGGTAGCCGGCTTATTAGGGGCTGTGTAGGTATAGGATATGCTTTTCTTGCCTTTCGGGTCATGGTACTCAACCCGACAAGCGGCATACGTATTCCGGGTCGTAGTCGAAAAGCTATGATCCAGTATCCACGATTGGCCGCGCTTGATTGTCAGTACTGGTTCCATGGCCTCATATTTCTCTTCATCAAAAATGACAATCTGCTGATCCGATACCTTGAGCGATAGCCCCGCATCCTCGCAAATCTTCTGCAGGAATGCCAGATCAGACTGTTCGGTCTGCTCCACCCGGTCCTCTTCCGGATCATCATCCGTGTCATAAAACAGCGCCAAGCCGGCATTGGTGGCAATATCCCGGGCAATGGTTGATAATTTTACTTTTTCCCAGGATCGTGTTTTCTCCTCGCCCCGCAGCGAGGCCGATTCAGGAACAGACAGCGCCTTGATATTTACAGTAGAGGGTGAGCTTTTGCCATCGATGGCGTCAATTTCAAAAACCCCCAGTGGCAGTTCCTCCGTTTTCCCCTGCTCAGTCCAGTGTTCCGTGACCAGCGTGGCCTTGAGCATGGCCCCTTTATCCGGCAGCCAGTCACCCATCCATAGGCCGGCCCGATCCTCCAGGCTAATCTGCAGGTCATCCGCTTTTCCGCTGGCATGGTCGGTATAGGAAAAGCGCAGCAGATACGGAGCCAAGTCGGCCGAAATATCTTTGTTATCATACGTCAGTTTTAATTTTGCTCGCCGCGCCGTTGGCATCCGCTCACCTCTTCCACGGCGGCAACACCACAGCGGTTGCCGCCTCCACTTCCGGGACCTGAATCACCACATCGGCCGCAAATATCACCGTTTCCCGGTGCTGCGGGTTAGACTGGATTAACACCGCCATCTGCCGTTCGTTCCCATACATCCTATAGGCAATACTATCCCAGGTATCCCCTAGTGCCGTTATATATTCACGCATAGCTCAGCCTCCCTTGCTGTTCTATCCAGGCATTCATGTTGCTTTTAAAGTCAGCGGCTTCTTCCTGGATAACGCGCCGGACCTTGCTTTCCACTTCCGGATCGCCACCGCGCAAAGTTACCTGCGGGGAAAACACAAAGGTGGAGCTGCTACCAGAGCCAGGCGGAGTATCCATAAAATCCTGAAATAGGCTCGATGGATCGCCAAACCCCATCATCTGGCCGGCAGTAGCCCATAGCGACATCGCCCGGGGGCTGCCATCCAGGGGGATAACCGCCTCCGGTCCTTTCTCGGCAAACAGCCCGACATGAGGAGTAGTGGCAATCGTGCCATTAGCATAAGCGGGAATTTGCGTGGATACATCCGTATCGGCAACTTGCATAGATACATCCGGGCCGGCAGCGACAACGCTACCACTGGTAAACAGATTTTTCACCCAGGACGCTTTTTCTCCCAGCCAGGTAAAAGCCTGGCCAAACCGGCTGTAAATTCCATCCACGAAGGCCTGCAGGGCTGCGGCCGGATCATCCCACAGCTGGGTCCACCACCCCTTGACGGTGTTCCAGTTTTCAATTAGATAATAGCCGGCGGCCACTAAACCACCAATCCCAACAATCAAAATCCCGATTGGATTGGCCGTCATGGCGGCATTCCAGGCCCACTGGGCACCGGTCCACAGCCAAGTCGCCGCTGTCACAATACCGGTCCAGGTGGCCCGCAGCATCAGCTGGCCGATTCCCATAGCCGCCTTGCCGGCGGTCATGGCCGTATTCCAACCCCATTGGGCACCGGCTGCTAACCGGGTAGCCAAGGCTGATGCACCCATGAGACCGAGAAAAGCGGTCATGCGGCCAAGGTATAGCAGACCGGCACCGGCACCCCGGGCGACGTTCCAGGCCCATTGGGCCTTAGTCCACAGCCACTGGGCCGCTCCGATTTTAGTCATTAACCCGTACATATTCACAAACGGGGTGATGACCGCCCAGCCGGCCCAGGTCAATGCCGACAAGGCTACTGTCCCGCCTAATACGGCGGCCGTCAGCTTAATTGCCCCGCTGCTGAGGTTTGGGTACTCCTGCCCCAGCTTGACAAACCACTCGGCCCCGCTGCTGATAGCCTTGATCAACGCATTCACCTCCGGCAGCAGCACAGAGCCGAAGCTGATGGCGGCCCGGGCCGCTAAGGCCCTAAGTCCTTCCAGCTGCCGTTCCGTATTTTGGGACTGAATGGCGAACTCCTTCATCATACTGCCTTTGGCCTCATCGGAATTGCCCATTTTAATTACCCGCAAGAATTCCTCATAGTTGCCGGAAATCTTGGAGAGATTATCAATATGTTCAGCCCCAAATAAATCGGCCAGAACGTTATTCCGGGTGGCGCCGTCCAATTGGCCAATGCGTTCAAACAAATTCATGACCGTGCCTTCCGCATCCTGGAGGGCACCGGCCTGCAATTCTTCCGCTGACAACCCGATCTGATCCAGCGCACCCTTGAAAGATTTAGACTGTGTAGGTGCGGCGGCAATCTTGGTAAACAGTGCATTCAATGCCGTGCCAGCTGTCTCGCCGGTCTCGCCCATTTGCAGCAAAGCAGTAGACATGCCGGCTAAAGTTGTCCGGGACAGGGTCGGCAACAAAGAGGTTGCGGTGCCGGCCGTTCGCTTTAACACCTGAATAATATCCGCGCCGCTGGCATTACTGCGGTCATCCAGATAGTTGACCGTGTCGGCCAGTGCTTCCAGCTGGGCAATGCCCTCCGTAGTCCGCAGGCTGATGCCCATTGCGCTGCCGATCTTGGCAAAATCCTCAGTCACCTGCTCGGCCGGCGCTTCAAAGGCAGTCCCCATCATCATGCCCATTCGCGCAAACTTGTCAATGTTCTCCATGCCCTGGACACCGGATTTAGCTGCCATGGCAAAAGCTTTAGCCATGCTATCAGGCAGGAGCATCATATCTTTACTGGCTTGCATTACCTGGCTTTGCGCTTGATAATATACTTCTGTAAGCTGGCCGGCGTCATCCCGGGCACCATCTACCTGTTTGGCGACTCCGGACATGGCGGCTTCGAAGGAAATGGCCGAATATACCGGCGTACCGACGGTAACCGCTGTTTCCACCGCGCCGACCATACCCATCCTGGCATTACTGCGTGACTGATCGACTTTATTTTGCAAGGCAAAGGCCTTGGCATAGCTTTTCTGCTTCTGCTCGGCTTTAGAGAGCTGCGCGGCCAGCCGGCTATAGGCTGCCGAATATTCTCCAACCGTAATAATTCCTTTGCGCTGCTGCGCATCCAGTTCCCGCATTTGACCCTTAAGGCCGGACACCCGGGTATTGAGCTGCGTCAGCTGCTCGGAGGCGGAGGAGAAGCTGCGGTTGAAGCCTGAGCCCATCTTGGCCATAATGTTGAAAGCAATTTCATACATACGGCTCATATTATTTCCGCCTCCTTTGCTGCGCTTCCTGGATGGTACTGATCCACTCGGTCAGTTCGGTGAAGGAAACCGTAAGCCAGTAGGTTACCGGGGCCTGTGTCTCCTGCGAGAGCCGCAAGGCAATACTGCGGACTGCTTTAGCGGGTTTTGGGCCAAGCCCTATTCGAGCAAAAAACCCTGTACGGCCCCAGTCACCTGGCTAAATTCTTTGGCCGGCAGGGCCTGGATCAGGTCCACCGTCACCCCGGCCGCTTTGGCTGCCAGGATGGATTGATATACCTTGGACGATTCTAGCATGATAGCCCTCGCCCCCATGGACCGCGCTTCGGTCTCGGCGTCAATCACGTCCTTGCCGGATAGAGCATCCAGATCTAAACGGATTTCATTGTATTCCTTACCCTCATAGGTAAACGGTTTTCTAAGCGGAATGGTAATTCCCGCAGTGCTTTCCTGGTTTTCCATCTTCATTTCCTCCTTGCTATTTTACAATTTTTCTCATATACTGAACTTGAGGTGAGAATACATGGACATTATGCATATGCTCTTGCGCGTTATCGTCCTCGCAATCTCTATCCCCTTCGGCTTGTTAGCCGCTTTAATCCCGGGCTATACCGCCGGCCGCATACTGCAGACCATCGGCCTGCCGGCTGAAATTGGTCATTATCTGGTAGGTGGCTTGGTCTTAGTTATGTTCTGCGCCTACTTTCAAGGCCGTATTACCCCACCCAAAAACGCATAAAGTGCATAATTCAGGCCGTACCTTCACCAGGTACGGCCTTTTATATTTACCCGCCAAGCGCCTGACGCACCTCGGCCAGGTAATCCACACCGTCAATTTTACAGATGTAATTGAGTTTATCGATTTCAATATACTCTTTACCGTCATACCAGATTTTCAAATAGGTTACTTCCAGTTCGTTCGAACTGTCCATCGAAGCATTTTTTTCGAATTTCCCGGGATTGGTCGTTTTAGGCGTGCCATTTACAAGAACGCGAAGCGGCACAGATCGATAGCGGCCATTGGCTGCATCATTTACCTGAATCGCCCCCCGCAGATCCAATTGATGAATCTTAGGTGCAGCTAAGGCCAGCTGTTTCGGTGTCGGTGTTCGCCAATTCAATGACAACGTCATGCTCTGATAGTGGCCGATCAGCGGACTGTCATACTCACCGGCAATGCCGGCACCGCTCACGGTTTCCGTCATTGCTTCCAGCGTTGGCAGCTCGGCGTCAGCAAGACCAATGAAAATATTGCTGTTTTCATACACACGAAAGTCAATCAGTCTCTCCGGTATTGGGTTCACAATGATTCCTCCCTTCCTAATTAATCAAACAGGGTATCGAAATAGGACACGTCATATTCGATGACTTCCTCAATATCTTCAGCCGGCGGTGGTGGGGCCACGTAATAGTGCAGACGAAACACACCGTTTAACAGATCGGTTGCCGGGTTTTCATCCTTCCGGAATTCCACCCGGCCGCCCAGGATCATCTCACGGGCTGCCAGGCCATTAAACCAGATGTTGGCGCTATCCACCAGGGTTTCCACCAGCCGGCGATTGGTGGGTTCATCGACCTTCTGCCAGTGAGTCAGCACCAGGGTATTGGCAATCCAGTTAAACATCCGCCTAACCGGAATAAATACATCTTTGACATCACTGCCTGCCGGGTAAGCGCTGGTGCGGTTGCCCCAGAGCTTCCAGCCGCCAATAAAGTTCAAGGCCGTAACGATGCCCTGGCCGTTGAGATAGTTGGCCTGGGTTAGATCCAGGTACACTTTGCTGCCAGTGGCCGCCACCGCCGCATTGGCCTGCAGGGCTTTATTCGACGGCGACTTATAGGGTATGTCGTCATTGGCGGCATCGGTCTGGCAACAGATGCCAGCCAGTTGAGTGCTGAGGTGGAATTGCTTGCCGCTCAAGCTGACTTTAGGCCAGCAGGCAATCAGTTTCGGGTCAATGTAGTTGTTGTTTGTTTTCCAGGCCGGGGCTTGGGTGTATTGTGCGGCGGCCTCGGTACCGGCAGTGGGGATATCGGCCAATGCCATCGCCTGGAATACGCCGTTAATGCTTTTTACTTTTGCCTTCATAACCGCTGCCACCAGCGGATCAGTCGACCAGCGGGGAGCCAGAATTTGCCCGGGAATCAGTTGGAACAGCGGATACACCCGGGAGACCAGCTCCAACCCCTCCGGCTCGCCGGTTGTAATATCTATACCGCCGACAATATCGTCACTGTCCACCAGCTCCGGTTTCAGCTTACTATAGCTGATCACCAAAGAGGCCTGATTGCCCGGAATAGCGCCGCCATCAATCGGCGTAATGACAACATTCTTGTCATCGTTATAGCCGGCGACATAATCCGTGCCTTTTACCAGTGGTTGGCCCGCTTCCACCAGTTTTACCGTTAGGGTATCCAACAGTACCGGTACTCCGCCTGTAATAATCGCCGTTCCCTCCTCAATGGGGACCGTTTGATTGGTGACTGCCTCTTTGTGTACCGCCGGGTCCAATACATTGATCAGAACGACGGGAGCCATATTGAACAAAGAAAACTGACTAAATATAAACTCGCAGAGCGTGTATTTCTCCCAGTCATCGGAATATCCGAATGCCGCCACCGCCTCGGCATAGGTATAGGCCAGCACCGGAGTGTTGGCACCGACTGAGGCACTGGCCAGGTGCAGCGGCGCTGTGCCAAATACCACCGGCAGGCCGGACTCCGATTCAATCGGTGGAATTAGGGAAGTAGGTACCTCGGATGGATACACCCCATGTTTAATTGCCACGCTTCAGCCCCCCTTCCTGAATAAATTTTTGAATTTCCTTGTACCGCAGGTTTTCGAGCGACCCGGTTGACTGAATGGCAGCAGTAACAGCCTGCAGCTTGGCCGGTGCCACAAATAGCGCTTTGATAGCAGGGCATTTCTCAACAATAGCATTCAGATGCTCCGGAATGCCCTCTTTATATATCGTGTGCTGCTGCAGCAGGCCACCCGGCAAGGATGGACCGCAATACATATAGCGCTCCGGTTTAACGGGCGCTGGTTTATTAGGGACAGGTTTCACCATACATAGATTCCTCCCATTCGGTTAAAATCGGCCGCCCGATTGCCCAGTTGGTTGTCATCCAGGCAAGCCAGTACGGCCACGGTTGTTCTTCGGGCATTTCCCATTTGATCGGCAGCTGCAAATCGAATTGCTGGGCCAGCGGCCGCTGGATCAGGATCGCCTGCCGGATTCTCTCCAGCACCTCCAGCGGATCGCGCCAGCCCTGGCCGTGTTTAGAGTAGGTTGTGGCTATCAGCCGGACGGTAGCCGTGCCAGCCTGTTGGCTGTCCTCACCGTTGAGGAAACGGACCAGAACAAACGGCACGGCTTTCTCAGACTCATCATCCGGCGGCTTGCCTGGCCGGGGCTCATCATCATCCAGAAACCCGGGCACAACAACGGGAGGACGGGGTTCTCCTGCTTTGGTCTCCAAAACCAATTCGCCGGTAGCATCAGCAATCAGCCGGCAAAGCTCATCGACTAAAATTAACGGTGTACTCATTGTCCATACCTCGCTAACAAACGATTAATCTCATGATCCAGGCGGTCACTAAGCCGCCTGTTAGCGCCAGCCTCCACATACCGGCTGACAGATTTACTCTCCAGCATCTGGGCGACTGAGGGGCCAAATCGCTGCACTATGGGGAATCGCGATGATCCGGAGCGGTTGAAAACTCCTATATGACCGCTGGCCATTTTAGCAACAAAGGATTTGGCAATAGGGCCGCCACCGGACCGCTTAATCTGGGCATATACGCCTTCCGGTGGTCGACGTTTGGTTACTTTTCCGGGGCGAATTTTATAGTATGACAAAGCCCGAGGCCGGCCCCGCGAGGTTACTATCGCACTCAGATTGGATGTACTGGCCTTACGGATATTAATGGTTTCGCGGACACGACCGGCAGTGATAACATATTCCTCTTTGGCTTTTGTTACCGCGTCCGTCCGCGCGCCTTCGGCTGAACGATTGATAGAATTGGCCAACACCTTGGGCACCGCCCCCGGGATATGCCCCAGCAGCAACTTGGCCAGTTCCATCTGATTTACGGAAATATCAATCATGCCTGATTCGATCCTAATTCAATTTCCAGCATGCCCGCGCTGGCGGCACAGTTAAGCACCAAATACCATTCGCCGTCTACGGTCATTTTCTGGTCCCGCTCCGGCCGGTAGCCAAGATCTGATTCACTGACAAAGAGAGTTAATTCCCTTTGATAGATCCCATCATAGTTGCTGCTCTGCCGGCTGCTGCGCTGTTTCGAGATATCTTCGTCAATCACGCACAACACCTGCGCACCGTTAATGTCATGCAGCTCGGCAAATTCGTCGGCATCAAAGAAAACATCGTCAATATCAGCCGCCATAATTTTCTTGAGTGACATCGGCTTAACCGATCTTCACCAGCGCTACTGCGCCGGCTGTGACCTTATCCGTAAAAGACCAGCCAGCCACAACTGCGCCGGCCGTCTTTACCACTTTACTGTTCTCTTCATCCCAATACAGGGTTTCGCCGGTCACAAAGGCAGCTGTCGTATCAGCCGGCACCTCATAGACGCCGGTAACCGACACAGAGCCAACACCGCCAGCCGGAATCACCTCTTGGGCTACACCGACCCGGCCCCCCATCACAACAAGATCGTGATAACCGATTGCCTCGTCGCCGGTATTCTTAAAGTCCAGGATCTCGCCTTTTTGCACATAGTTGGCTTTTGCCATTTCGCTCACTCCTCCTTACTCTTCCGCACCCGGATTTTTATACAGGCCCCGGTAATCCAGGAAGGTAACGCCATAATCAATATAAATGCGCCATTTCATGCCCAGCACGTCAAATGCCACCTGGGATTCAATCACCGGGGAGGTTTGCCCGTTCAGATAGGTAACCTCAATGGTATCCACCAGCCCGGCCTGGGCTGCCAAATACCAGGCTGTCATGCTGTATTGGTCCAGCTCGGCATCGGTTACCAGCGTCAGCTTGCCGGCAAACGGGTTTTTCACGTTGGCATTGGCGAAGGCCGGATCAGACAGGCTGACCAAAAGCTGCTCGGCCTTGGTTTCAATCGCCGCCGGAGCCAGCAAAAACTTAGGGCCAATGTTGAGCGTTTCTTCGCCCCGGATATTCTTTTGCTTGCGCATGGCTTCCCGGCCTTTACCCAGGGCAATGACGGAAATAACTGCGCCGGTACCGGCGACATTGCCATGATTGGCAGTAAACATACCACTGGTTTGGGCCAGCGTCTTATAGGCCAGTTTGTTAATCCCCCGCCGGGCGGCGGCTGCATAACGTGCCGGCAGCCGGGTCAGGGCGCTTAAATCATCGTTAATAATAGCCTGCCGGCTTAAACTCCAGGAACGGCCGAAGGTCAGGACTGATTTTTTAGTCCCTTCTTCCTTGATTTCATCATGCTTAAATTCCCCGTTCGCCGTCATTTGCTGAAGCTCGCCCGCCTCCGACAGCCGGTAATGGGTGGCCTCTTTAAAGTCAGGGTTGCTGCCGGTGCCTGTCCACAATTCAAACGTGGTTTCGGCAGCGGTATAGCCGTCGCTGAGCGATTTGCCGGCCGCATTGGATAAAATACCGGCAAAGGCTCCCCCGCCGGTCAGTGCCTCCCGGATCAGGGACTGATCATCCAGGTAACGGGCTTTGGAATTCCCCGCTCTTTCCAGGCAGTCAATCATTAGATCCCGCAGGCGCAGGCTGCGCAACTCGGTCGCCCCGTCTGCCGGTTTTTCTAGCCTGGTGCCGCCCCGGAGTAAAATGGCATCGGTGGCCGCCCGGCTAAATTTCACCGCTTCTTCCTCGCCCACACTGGACCGGGTGGTGCCACTGGGTGGGTTCTGATCCTTTAACTGCCGCAGCACATCGGCCTGTACCTCGGCTAAAGACCGACCCTCAGTAATATAGCCGCTTGGCTCTACACTAAAATCACGGCACAGGGCCATAATATCCGCGCACCGTTTGCGCTCAGCCTGCCGTTCGACCTCCCCGCCACTACCAGCGGCCGGCGGCGCGGCACTGACCGGCACCTGTCTTTCTTCGGTTGTTGTTTGAGTTTCATTTTCCATATTGCTTACTGCCTCCCCGTTATCATTATCTTCCATTTGCCGGCCAACCCCGACACTGTCGTCGGCCGGTACCGAAACAATACTAATCTCCAGCGGCGTCCAGCGAATGGCCACATAGGCGGGACCGGTTACCCGGCCGCTGGATGAGCTTTTGCCGCCGGCCACCTCCTCCCAGCTGTCCACCGCATAGCCGACGCTGACCCCTTTTAAGGTACCGGACCGGACTTTCTGCCAAATCCGTTCCGACTCTTCATCGGTATCAAACTGCACCTCGGCATAGGCTTTATAGGTCGCCGCATCGATCCAGGCCCGCAGGATCTTGCCCAATACCCGGTCCCGGCCATGATTAAACAGCAGGACGCCCAGGCCGGATTCAAAACGGGCCAGATTGACGGCGGCCGCATCGATCTGCAATACCTCCGAGCCAAACCAGCGGCTGACCGCCTGCTCGGAGGCAAAGGACAGGGTAACTGTCCGGGCTTCTTCGTTGATAGACGCCGTATCAAGTACGGCCGCTGCCCTTGTTAGTGTGGTTGGCGGCTGCCGTTTGTGTTTGTTTGGCAATCGCAATTCCTCCTTCCAGGGAAACCCCGTAGGTTTCTTCCAGTTCTTTCGCATAGGCCAATTCCTCGGCCCGCTGTTTCATAACCTCCCGCCAGTCATAGCCGACGCGGGCGCAGACATTGGCCAGGTTATCCTGGCCGGACTGAATGGCTTTTGTATTGGCCGTGATTTCTTTCACCGGGTCAATCCAGCTCCAACCAGGCTCTATCCAGGTATGTCGCAGATAGATAGCCCGCTTCTGCCAAAAGTCCGGGATAATAAGTTCGCCAGCCAGTACAGCACTGATGATCACCTCGGTATAGACCTCACTTAAAAAATGATCAATCAGCCATTGCTGCCAGTCCGCATAGGTCCGCTGATCCTCCAGCAGCCCCTGACGGGCACTGGAATAGTTAACCTGGCTCATATCCCGGCTGGTAGCTTCGTAGCTTAAACCCTGGCCGGCCCCGATCAGGCGCTGGTGCAGGGCCACCAGTTCCCGGGCATTGGCCGCCTGCCCGGTCGGGATTACAGAATTGACATCATCCCCCGGCTGCAGCTCCATAATCATCCCCGGGCTCACGCGCTTACGCTTATAGCCGGTCTGCGGATCATACTCGTCATTTTTGCTGCCGGTTCCATTACCGCGCCCCGGCGCACTGCCGCTAGGGATCAGGCGTTTAATAAACACGCTTAAGCTGGCCAGGATCTTTTCCTTAATCCCCACTGCATCCAGGTATTCCTCGGTATCGTTGGCCCGGGTAATGGCCGGAGCCAGCGGCGACACCTCCCGGATCTGGCTAGGCATCGTCTTGCGCCATAAAGAAAGAACTCTTTCGGCCGGAATACGCTCTGTTTTGCCGGTAAACCACCCATCTGGCGAAAAGACTTTCATATGATAGGCAATCGGCTTTTGTTTGGCGTCCACCTCCACGCCGTTGACAATCACATTGGCCCCGTAGCGCAGCAGACCGGAGCTGTCCAGGTCGTCCACCTCCCGGGCCTGCAGCTGAAAGGGGAAGCGTTTATTGCCGCCATAGGTTTTAACAAAAATAAGCCCACCGTCAACTTCTGTACGGCGGACTGTCATTTTGCATAATTCCCAAAAGGCCTGCATACCGGTGATGTCACAGTTGCGCGGTTTCTGCCACTCTTCAAAGACGGCGCTCATAGCGGCATTGAGTTCTTTGTCACCGGTATTAGGCTGTACCCGAAACCCGGTAGAAACCACATTGCGCTCCAGGGTACCGATGGGACCGCCTACAATGTCGCTGTTACGCTCCAGATCCCGGCCCTTGGCCCTGATAAAATCCCGGCTTGGCTGATTGATTTGCTCGGCCTTGGCATTCACCGGGACCCAGCCTGCCGAGTGCCGGCTGATGTCACCGGCCTGGTAGGCTCCCCGGGTGGCATTGCGCCAGGCCATGCGCATATAGCCCAGGCGCGGGCTGATCCAGGTAATGGCCCGGTCCAGCATGTTCATGGTAGCCGCCGGCGACCGCAGTTTTTCTTCTATGCTCCTCACCCCCTGTAAAAGGCGGCCACATAGGTGCCGCCGCTATTTTCTACCGTTGCGATCTCCTGCTGGAGCTGGCGCCGTTCTTTGTACAGGGTGGCCAGATCCCCCCGTCTGACCAGTCTGCTGCCAATACGGTATTCCTGGGCACCACTTTCAATCTTTTTTATCGCCAGGTTGATTTGTTCAAGCTGCTCTTGTAAGGTCATAGCCAATCCTCCTTGGTAGTAATCCAGTCATCCTGTTTGTCCGTGGCTGCTGTGGCCAGCGGCGCGGCCGCTTCGGGCACCAACTCTTCCAGGTACCGCACATGCAGTAAATCGGCAGCCAGCGCAGCATATACCTCTGTATCCAGGTAATGGTTTTGCGCGGCAGAGGTTTTCGGTACCCAGGTTTCAATCTCTTTATTGCTTTTTTTCATGCGGACTTTATGCTCCGAGGTCAACTGCTCCGCATAATCGCGGTCGCAGCCGGCATGGACCATGAAACACCCAGGCCCCATTGGCCTATTCAGTCGGGCCGCAATCAGGTTCTTGTATTGATCGGTGTCCAGAATATATAGAGTCTGGCCATGGAATTTAGAGCCCGGGCTGTCGATGGAGGTTTTCCGGTACCGCTGCAGCATCTGCACGGAGGACCCTTTTACCGGGACCGCCCAGTCCTGGTTGGTCAGGCAAAACTCATACACCGTCTCCGTATCATAGCCGGAGTCAATGGCGCAGAGGTTGACCTGCCAGCGTAATTCCCCGTTGGTGTCCGGCCAAAACTTATTCATGATCATTTCTAAATCAGCCCAGGTTTCCACAACCCCATGGGCAATGTTCTGGCTGGTCATTCGCGCCCCCCAGGCCCGGATAGTCCAGTACATGCGGTTGGCCTGCACATCGACGCCGCCGGTCAGCAGCTGGGTATAGTCGGGAACCACGATTTCCGGCAGCTCGGATTGTTTCTCCAACACCTGGTCACTTTCCAGGGTGGCGGCTTTATCTTCCCACGGCTCACCCAGCCAGGAGTTAACGAAGTTCATGAGCAGCGCCGGGTCATCCTTGCTGGTCAGGAATTTTACCGCTACCTGACCAAACGTGACCCAGGGGGAGTAAATAGAGTTGATATGGAAACCCACCGACCGTGCCCGGCCAGCCACCTGGTTCTCCGCGATCCAGCGCCCGGCCCGCAGCATGGCCGGCTTATGCCGGTCGTCAATATGGCCGCCGCAGCTGGCGCATTCATAGTAAGCGGCATAGTAGATCTTGGTGGTATCATAGCTGCCGTCCTCATTTTTGGGCCAGCGTATGTTCTTAAAGTCAAAAACCTGCTCATGACCGCAGTGCGGGCAAGGGACATGATACTTATACCGGACGTCCGCCTTTTGATGGGCCTGGTAGATAGGACCGGTTTTCAGGGTTGGTGTGGATACCTTGACAATCTTACGGTTAGGCCAGTTTTTGGTCCGCTCCTCGGCCAGGTCAATCGGGTTGGCCTCCCGGCCGGCCCAGCGGGGAAATTTGTCGATTTCATCCAGCAAGAGGTACCGCGAGGACCAGCTGGCCAGGGACGCCGGCGACTGAGCGGATGCGAAAATTAAAAAACCGCCCCTGTATTTGAGGAGCGTGTCCTTACTCTCGTTCGCATAAAACCGTTCGGCCAGGGTTGGGCAATGGGTCAGCATTTTTTGCAGCCGCAGATCAGAGAAGTCTTTGCACAGCTCATCATCCGGCAAGACATAGATAATACGGCCCGGGTCCTGGTCAATGACAAAGCCGACCATATTTAAGAGGCCCTCGGTGCCGCCGATCTGGGTACATTTTAGCCAGGCAATCTGCTCAATGCTGTCATCGCAGAAGCAGTCCATAATGAATTTCATATACGGTACCCGGCTGGTATCCCAAGTTCCGGGTATACTGGTTTCCTCGGAGGACAGTACCCGGTAGCGGTCGGCCCAGCCGGAAACAGTTAGCTGCTCCGGCGGTTTAAAAGCCTGCAGGGCTTTCTTAACGGCTGTTTTTAGAGTTGTCTTTACGCTTTGCTTGGCCGTAGGTACCGGTTGCGGCAAGTTGTTCAAGCCCTTTTCTAACTTCTTCATCGACCAACCTCTTCGCCTCCAGGGCCAGCTCCGGATATTGGGCGTTGAGTTCGATACCTACCCGGTGCCCAATATATAGCAGCCCCTGTTTGATTCGAGAAAAGACCTCGGTAAGTTCTTGTTCAATATCACCCACCGCCACATACTGACCAATCATCTCCTCTTTCTCAATCTCGGCCATTTCGGCCTTGGCTTCCCGGTAGCGGATATCCGCCAGCAGTTTTTTCATTTCCGGGTTGAGTTCTTCACTGTCACGGTAGCGCCAGGTTACCAGCTGCTTTATATCCCACTTGCCCCGTTCAACCTTCGGAGCCCCTTTTTTCTCCCAGCTAGCCAGGGTTTTTCTGCTGATCTCAAAGAACTCGCACACGGCTTGCGTATCAAAAATAAATTTGTCCATAACTTACCCCCAAGGTAACAAAGTTGACCCTCTTTAGGCATGAAATGCAAAGGTCATAAAGCCTGATATTTCCCGGCTTGACAGCGTCCATGTTCACCTGACACGCACACTCTATTTGTTACCTTGTTACCCTGATTTTTTGGATTTTTTAGAGAGACTTTCCGGGGCTCGTATGACCCGTACCCCAACCACCCCTCAGGAAGGACCCAAATTATCCCAGGGGTTGTGAGGTGCAGTCAACCTGCCACACATGGTTTAGATTGATGTAGGCATCCGAATCAGCTATGTATTTGCCTACCAGCGTACCATCAGGCTCATGCAAATAGAACAGTTGCCCCTGCCTGATCTGATCAAAGGGGATTGTCTGGCCGTTTACCACAGCATAGCGGTATTGGTTCATTAGCGTCACCTCCTGCAGTTACTTGAGTACCAGGCCGGTCAACCCCTTCTTAGGTCTTGGCGGCGCTGGTGGATGTACTATGGCGGTATGCGTGGGTATGGGTTTAGGCTTTTGTTTATTGCTCATGTATGGCACCTCCTGTTTATTCAGACCACTCTCATTTAGATACTACCTTAACCATGCAGCCTGCTCATCTCAGTCTTTCTCACTTCAGCAATCTTTCTCAGTGCTACAAACTGAGCATCATACCCGTCAAGTTCAGCTTTAGCAAGAGCATATAAGGCCTCCGCCATATCAACCTCATCAGTTGCTTTAATTACTTCATCATCAAGCTCTGCCAAAGATTTAACCAACGAAACATTACCCCTGCCTTGATTTTTAACAGTAGCCCTGGCCATTGCTCGTTTATAAGCTGTAGTCTTTATTGCCGCATCCTGCTTGTATGTTGCAACAAGGTCTGCTAATTTGGCAATTTCATTACTACAAACAGATAATAAATGCTGTAATTGAGCTGGTGTAGGATTATCTGGTACTGTAAGTTTAATTGACATCGTATCCCATGGCCCTCCTTACTCTTTTATAACATTCATCTGGTGTTATATTCTCGCGCCTGGCGACTATGTCCCATAGTTCTTCTTTAGATATCCGGCCACGATGCTCAGCGCCATGACACCCCGCCCCGAATCTGGCAGGACCACAGAGTACAGCGATATTCTCCCGGATATCAGGCCCTTTTGCCCCGCCCATCCCCTTGGCAACAATATGAGCGGCTTCCAAATTAAAAGGGCTACCGCAATATTCGCAGCAGCCCAGTTCTTCTTTAAGTTCACGAAGTAACTTAGGATCGTTAATCCTTTTATTTTTCGGTATCATTTATATGTCCTGCTGGAATCTAATCTTTTACATCCTGCGTTTGGCATAATTTCCGCCCCCAATACAAAAACCGCCCCTGTCCTGGAGCGGCTCTATTCCCTACTATCATATTAGCACGGCCAAAGTCAAAAAAGTGTCTACTCTTTGTCTACTTTTATATGGCCTCTAATGCGGTTACACCAAATAAAGCTACTGCAAACTTACGTATTGCTTTGTTCCTCATATCATAAACAGATTGCCTTGTGCTATAGCTTAATTTCTCCGCAATCTCATCCTTATCCAATGTTTCCACATACCACATAAACAACACATCCCGGTACCGCTCGCATCCCTGCGCCTGGCTGATCCCGGCAAGAGCCTCCTCGATCTTCTCAATCTCTTCAAGTGTCCGGTCCATCATCTCCTGCCACTTCTGCAGCTGATACATTTGGTTCAGAGTATTGATCGGCTTAGAAGATCGGATACCAGTTACATCTATACTCACGGCCGAAACCTCACCCGGGGCAGTTTGCATCTTCAGCCGGCTAATTATACGGCTGGCATGTTTAATACTTTGGTGTAACTCATGGTAGTAACGCAGGTAATTTTCTGCTTCTCTGATGCAGTTCATGCTCAACCCACCCCCACAAATTATAAACGGAAATTAGGGCAGACCGGCTGCCTTTGTTTAATCTAATATTTGACCACAGTACGGACAAAATTTTATTTCATGGCAAGATACCTTCTCTTCGAGCGTGTTTATATTCTCAATATGATGCCAAAACCAGCCACGTCTGTTATCAATCTTTAGGGTTTGTATTGACACGCTGTAAGCATGTTCTATGGCCTGGCACTGATGTTCTTTTTCTAAGCTAATTTGCATAGGCATATCGCAGCCCCTTCTCATCCCACTCCCAGAGCCGCTGCATCCCCTTGGCCGGTACCGGCTCGATCCGGCGCACGTTGGCCAGTATCCATGCGTAGCGGCCAGGCGTATAGTCGCCGAACATAAATTCCTTCCCGTTAATGCTTCTCAAGTTTTCCAACATAGCAGAAAATGGTCCTGTATCATTAAAAGTCGCGCTAACCTGCAAGCAATCAACCAACTCAGCTATGGCAATTACTTTGCCGTAAGGGAAATCGCATACACATGGCAGTAAATCACGAATACCGTAATAGTCTCTAGGAATTGGTTTTATTCCCGCATGAATTGCAATCTCGCCCCGGTACTTAGTCGGCCAGCTCCGTGTCTCTATCCTCTTTTCGCCGCAGGCTATTAGGCTTGCCCACGGATGGTGGATTGTTATGGCTTTCACCCTCACCAGCCTCCTCACAATTATTTATAGTTGTTCCAGTCAGGGTGTCTATTCCTCTCCCCTGCTCTCTTTTTGCTATTCCCACCGCATAGCCAGTGGCATAACTCCAATAGGTTACATCATCTTGGGGTAACTCCGGAGGGCGACAAGGTACATATCCCTTTAGGCCATTTATAAAACCGGCACAATAAGCACATAGCCTCTGCTGATGTCGGCTAACCATGATCATTTCGCCTGCTTAACATTGTCACAAACTACTCCCAGACAAGGTATTTGTACTGGTTGTGGCTTGCCCTTACACGCCCCGCCCGTCGCTTTATAAATACAACTGATCCCTGGCATAATACACATCTTACATTACCTCCCGCAATTTCTTTCTGGATCTTAACGGGCACCTGATATCATGTAGCCGGTCTGCATTAGGTATTGACTGCACCATACGCTCGAACTCTTCGCTGCCGGGCCTGATACTTTTGCAGTTACCGTGCTTGCTTTGCCCTATTCTTTCAATTGTGGCCGGGTCAATGACCACTCCGGCCCCGCCCCCAATCTCTATACACCTAACACCCTCTGACTTCCGGGCAGTTACCCTGGTTTTTACCGCCATAGCTTTCCCCTTTCTATTTCTTCTTACTACGCTGCCGTGCTTTAGCCGCAGCCCGTTGCCGGCGGTTCCCGGTCTGATCCGGCCCACCGCCTTTAACTTGACCCTTTCAGAAGGGGATTTCATCGGGGCCGACATCCCGCCCGAAGGAATTTATCTCTGCTTCGGTCGCCGGATCACTAGACTGGGCTTTCCGTTCCAGGAATTCTATTGTCTGGGCTACGACTTCGGCAATACGCCGCTTACTGCCGTCATTGGCTTCATAGCTCCTGATCTGGAGTCTCCCCTCAACCAGTATCCTTTGGCCCTTAGTTAAATTATTACCGCAGGTCTCGGCCAACTTCTCCCAGGCCACGATAGGAATAAAATCTGCAGTATTCTGGCCTTGCCCGCCAAAGCGATTTACAGCCAGCGAGAAAGACGCTACGGCTTTACCGTTCTGGGTATACCTAACCTCTGGATCTTGTGCCAAACGGCCTACCAGAATTACCTTGTTCATGCCGATTCCTCGCTTTAAGATACTTTTTAACCGGAGCTATAGCCATCACCCGCTCAACCCATTGATCGCGATCTCGCGTTAGCTTGACTACCCGGCACTCTGCTTGAAATAATAACCGTTTGAGTATCAAGTCATATTCCTTCTGACCTTCAACTAACCTAAACCCGTCCGCCTCAAGCTCGGCCCCTTTTGGTATTGGGCAATAAATGATTGTGTCATAGGTGGTACTATGTTTTATGGCATACTGGGCAAACTCTTCAACCAGATCTGCCGGCAGCTTGTAATATTCCATATAGGCCACAATATCAAAAATGCTCCTGTCGGATATAAAGTCCGTCAACTCCTGTTCTTCCATCAGCTGCTGATAAAATATTTTAGTCTGAAAGAGCCGTAGCGTCTCCAGTTCTCCAGCCTTAATACTATCGCAATTATCAATCTCCATTACCTTGGCAACTTCCCTGACTACTTCGTTAATGGGAGTTACTGCAAGGGTTTGAACAAGAGAATTGACCAATGTCGTTTTCCCAACCCCATGACTACCTGCTATTGCTAGTTTCAAATCCTCACCCCTATCCGGCTTTCCCGCCCGCCATGACCGAAAACCTTTTTTTCCACACTTTGGGCTTAACACCGTCTTTGTTAAACTGACAGGCTGCCATTGCGATTCGCAAATTGCCGGACGGATCAAATTCACCTACAGAGGTATAGCCGCCGGTATCTAATAGCTCTGGGCACAAATCAATTGACATACAAGCTGCGCAAGTCATGTGTGATTCGTATAAAAAAGCCAGCTCGTTATAGTTTTTCTGAATTAGCTCATTACTGACATGGGGATATAATTGCCGGGCGAAGTTGTAAACGGCTGCTCCATAGTGCTTTAGCTCTACGGAATCAACATTTTCAGGAATATTGACTTGTATTTCCATGTCTATCCACCCCCTTGGTAAG
The DNA here is from genome assembly GCA_023388195.1 of Bacillota bacterium. Classification (GTDB taxonomy): domain Bacteria; phylum Bacillota; class Negativicutes; order Sporomusales; family Sporomusaceae; genus Sporomusa. The sequence goes on along the minus strand of JAEWGR010000143.1, from coordinate 5,327 downwards.
CTTTTATAAATTCTGTCTTTTTGTGGTCTATGCTGAATTGGCCTAGTAAAACCCGTAACCCAACGATTTTAACGGCATTGGCAATGTTATTGTGCGACCACTTCAGGCGCTTGGTAGGATCTCGCCGGGATTCCTCGATTTTATTTGAGACTTCCATCCAAGCCTGATCCGCATTAGGCGGGCCAGCAGACTCTGGCTGTTGCATTTGGTTGTTTTGCTGCTTACCCGCCTTTTTTGCACCAAAGCCATGGACCTGCCAATTTTTTAAGCAGGCATCGATGTATGACCAGTTTCGCGCATTATGTCTCACGGCTTCCTGGATAGCCGCTTTAACCCATTCAGGAGAATACGTGTCCACCGCATCGGTAATAAACTGAGCTACTGTGCTGCTGACTATGCCGACCTCGTTTTGGTACAAATTGAAAACCTCGCGCGCGCCCGCGCTATTATCATCATCATCTATATTCTCTGTATCTATATCTGTATCTGTATCTAGGGCGTTACTTGGCGTTTCATTGTCGTTACAATTCGTTACAGTATCGGTAATAGACGTTTCCCTCTCGATACGTTTTTGTTTTCGATGTTTTCTTACCCGCTCATTTACGCTTTTAGGCTGGTCAGACGGATTATCATACTGGCGATCAGCAAATTTGCTTATAAAAATAGACCCGTCTTCCCGCCGTTCAATCAAGTTAAATTCATCAGAGGCAAACATGTCTAATGCTTCTATCAGTTCCTGTTCAGTAGTATGTAGTGAGGCAGCCAGCCCCCGCACAGGGAACTTGGGTATCGTTCCCCGGGCAGTAGGCTGGTCCGATGCCATAGCTAACAGGTTAATCCAAATCCTAAACTGATGGTCAGTGAGTGCCAGCATCTTGGGATCATCTTTAATTTCAGAATATAAGCGAAACCATTTCATTTATTTCACCCGCCCCAGCAAAGGCCTAAGCCCCAGCCTCAATTTCCAATATACACTCACACGAATTATCACAGTAATTAATTGCCGGACAACTACTACAGCATAACCTATAATAGGGGCACTCTTCACCGAGGCATTTGCCACTGTCATATTCTCTACATTTGAGCGCGGTCATGCGTCTGTTCCATTAATCTGTTTCTGCTGATGGTCTAGTGTTTTACCATCAATATAGCCCTGACTATATGCCTCATGGTTACTAGCAACCGTAATCGGTGTTTGTTTCCTTGCTTCACTAGGATTATGACTATCTTTAGCCTCAATAACTTCCTTATCTTTTACAAGAATTAAGCCCCATTGATTCTTCTCAACCTGCTCATAAAACTTAACTCGCAATCCTTCTAAAAATCCTTTAATGTAAGCATTTTCATGGGCTGTACCATACGCCTTAAATGGCTTACTATTATGCTTAATCATTACTACTGCATGCCGGAATACTTCTTTAGATATCTGGACATCAATCTCGCGACCAATAAGAATGAATCCGCGCCAGCGACTGTAACTCCTACTTCGTATTAAAGACTCACATCGAAAGTTTGCGGCAATTATGCTAATTAGATTTTTGTACCACCAAGGCGCTGACTTATACTCCAATATTTCCTCAGACACCTTCTGTTGATGGTCTGAACTACCTAGATCAGCCATGCTTAAATTATGTTCTATAAGTAGCTGTTGAACCTTTAGTAAAGCAGCTTCAGACTCACCATTAAAATTACTTGAAGATAGTTTCAATAATTTGCGTATCTTAAGGATGATTTTCTCTTGTTCTGGCTCCATTAGTTCACCCCGCCCGTTTCTTTTGCTTAAATTTAGCCGCTGCGGCTTTGCCCTTTACCCCGGACAGATACAACTGTTCAAACCGTTCCCGGCTCATGAAGTCTCCACCGATATCTTCAATTGTCCGCCATATGATTTTTTCGATACGATCTTTATCAGTTTCAGAAATTCCGCAATTCCCGCCCCGCAGCCGGAGTATAATACAACGAAGTTCGGAATGTATATCATTTACTTCTACATCTGCTTGGCTCATAAGGCAACCTCCGGGGCTTGCTTCCACTCCTGACTATCAAGTAAGCTGCCAGCAGCCTTTTTTCCAACTTTAAATGTTTGCATGGCTCCGTGTCCCCATGATCCTGATTGGTGAACCGGCAGTAGATCCCCCTCGAGTTGTAAAGCACCGTTTTTACATCTACATGGTCTGGTTGCCTCGGGATCATCTTCGGGCGCAGGATAATAAAGAGAGTCACAATAGCCATCTGGCATCTGCGATATTGGCCACCATTCTCCCCATTGTTTAAAGAAAAATGGTACGCCAGCCGCCTGGCATTGGTCCCGCAGGCTTTGCGCCCATTCAGGATGCATCGGTCGTGCTCCCGGCCCTGATTCGCCACCGCAGATTACCCAATGCAGGCCCTGTTTGTAGTCTGGATTGCGTTTCCATCCTTGCAATTTTTTCCTGTGATTGTCCCATGGAAACCACGGCTTTAAGTTAACCGGCCCTAGCATCGGCTCCACACTAACAAACCGCTTTGCAGCCGGTATTTGAAGCAGAATTGGTATCCGTTTATCTGCCTGCTCCTGATTTTCGGCGGTTACACCAAGCCAAACATTGGGTAATGGCCAACTACGCCCCGATGGTTTCACAAAATCAAAAAAATTCTTCATAGAGTCAGGTCGCTTAGTCAATATCAAAAATATATGATGCTGACATTCCATCATTCGTTGAAATACCTCAGCTATTGCTTTGAACGACACATCGTCGTGAAACAGATCAGCCATACTGCAAACAAATATCCGGCTAGGCTTATTCCATTTCAAAGGCTGATCTAGGCGCTCCATATGCACCGTAACCTTAAATGGTTCCTCAGAAGGTAATCCCCACTTTTCACCAAATCGTTTACTCATTCGCTCGGCATAGCAATTGTCACAACCAGGGCTTATCTTACTGCAACCAGTAACCGGATTCCAAACCCGGTCTGTCCATTCAATCTTGCTTTTAGACATCTTCCCGCCCCCTGTATAAGAATGGAGCGCCAGCGCCAAGGCCAGCGCCCCCTAAATCTATTTAGATATTACCGGCCACTATCAGATAATCTTTAAGCTCGGTTTTAAGATGCTCGATCTCATAATCAACGGCTGATTTCAGGTAGCGTTTTAGCTTCGGGCAAGACAGGGAAAACATAGGCTTTTCGTCTTGCGACTTGGGTTTATATACCTCCAGCTCAATCTCCATGACCTGGAAGAAGCCAGATTCGTTATAGACTTCAATATTCGCCTGGATCATTTGCGGCAGCTTAATACTGCCTTCGGCCTCGCCGATCTTAATGGCAAAGGTGTAGTTGGTATCATCAGCATAGGTATAGTCATTAGAAATGTTGATAAAATACTTAAACTGCTGTAGGGAAACGATTAATTGCTCAATGTTCTCAATCTCGCCTGGCTGCCGGCGCTGCAGGAATTTAATAAACTGTTTTTGGTCAAAGACGATACCGTCTGTAAGGATGCTCTTCCATTCCTCGTACTGCTGGGACAGTTTGAAGTTGTAAGTAACCCGGTCTTGACTCCGGTCTCGGATGGTATCGTCAAGAATTACTTTGATCCCCTTTTCGTTGTAAGCGATCACAGTATTAGGCTGAACACCTTTCGCCCGTACCAAGGCTATTACACTTTCCGTAGAATCTGCAGTGTGGCTAAACCCGTCATAGACAAAAATCTTAGGGGCTTCACCATGCCTGACGATCAGGGCGTCACTGGCCGGGGTGATGTTGAATTGCTGTTTGCTGTCGTTGTAACTCATTTTTACATTCCTCCAAAATTAAATTAGTTGCTAACGGGGAACGGGATAACGCCCTGTTTGGCCGGTTCGGTAAAGCTAACTTCCGTTTTGATCTCATAGTCGTTGTTGAAGGCATACAGACTGGCAACGGAGGCTGACGGCGGCATTTTGGTTGTCATTTTACCGGTAATACTGGCCATTACGGTACTGCCCGCTGGCCGCTCAAAGGTCAGTTGAACGGTAATAGTCGCTTTTTGCCCTTCCCGGAGATTAGCGACCAATTCCGGGTACTTGGCTTTAAACTGCCGGTCAAGCTTGCCCTCGCACACGTTGGCTAAACTTAGTCCTTGAAGCTCTGACATAAAATTTTTCTCCTTTCATGCATATATTTAAATTGAAATGCATATCATATACTGGGATAGTCTGCGTTTACAGTAGCTAAAATTAAGCGGCTCCCATTCTTTCCAGCAGCAAATCCCGTACATAGTAGGACATCCCCAGGTAATACAAGTCTTGTTCCAGTGATGCGATCTTGCTATAGGCGGCTTCCGCATACTGTAGGGTTACGGTGCTATACCGGCGAAACTGCGGTTGTTTAGCAGCATGTTGATAACCGGCTTTTAGTCTTGACGGAATGTCTGGTGTTGGCATGTCCCGCCCTCCTATAAGCCTAAAGCTTGCAGAGTCTGGGGACCAATAAGTCCGTCAACTTTAAGACCCTGATCTGCCTGGAATTTTCTTACCGCTTCCACAGTGGCTGGCCCGAACAGCCCGTCCACTTTGCCGCAATCATAACCGAGCGATAATAATTTCTTTTGAACAGCCTGAACCTGATGATCAGCCACCGAGGATACGGCCGAGAAAGGCGCGGCATAGCTCCGGCGTTTCCCCCGCTTACCTCTGGCATCGGCATCACTCGCGATCACTGACGCGGCAAATACCGCAATTAACGCAAATACAAGTAACTTTTTCAATTGTCATGCCCTCCTGTTGCCTCAATTATCCGGGCGTGGTATAATTGAGGTGCAAATTGATTTTCTTATCGTCTGTGCGCCAACACAGGCGATTTTTCTTTTATTCCTGAGCAATAACCGGATACTTCGAGCTTGCATACATGGCGCTCCATGGTTTCCCGGACCGGTCTGTTATAGCATTCCTGAAAACGAATTAACACGGTTTTCATAGAGGTAATAATATCGGCCGTCTCATTTTCGAAGTGAGTCAGGACGGCTTTTTCTTCCGTGGTGAAGGTCGCGCCCCGGCGCTTGTTGGTAATGATCACATGCACCTGTTTAGCCAGCGGCAGCCATTCGTCAATCTCTTCCCCGGCCTTGTTAATGGCTACCATGGGATGATCATCGACATTATCCAAGTACCTGGTTGGAAACGTATTCCCCTCACACCGGCTGCAGCGCTCTTCACTGAGCCTGGGGCTATCAATGGCACCAGTTACACGCCCTTCCATGGCTTCGGGGATGCTGCCCCGGTTGAACCAGGTACTTACCGTATTGGGAGCCACGCAGATGCGATGGGCTAGTTCTTTGGCGGTAATTCCCCAGACTCCCATCTCCTGGC
>JAEWGR010000107.1 GCA_023388195.1 Bacillota bacterium | reverse complement strand
GCGTTGAATTTTACGGCAGGGACAGGCTCCACTATCGGCGGAACGGTCGCCGGTTTTGAGGCTGTGACTGTAGCAACAGGCGCAAAAACAAATTGGCAGGGTGACAAGACACATTCTTTTGGCTCATTGACAGTTGCCGACGGTGGTGTGATTACTGTAGGCGGACAGAACGTAACCTTTGATTTTGCCCCTGTTTCTTCCGCCTCATTGTATTCCCGCATGGCCCGTGATGTAGCAAACGGAAACTTCAATGTCAATGGCGAAGTCAATCTTGCGCAAGGTACGACGCTGACGATGCAGAATGGAACCATTACTACTGCTGGAAAAGGCGCATTTATCAGTGCGGTTGACAAAGACAATGTTGCCAATTCAGGAAAAGTACAATGGGGAACAGGCGCGAAGGTGGAGGGCGACTTGCATTTCGGGTTCGCCAATATTACGAGTGCCGAACTGGCCGATATGGGAAAGACGGACGAGTTTAGTAATTTGCTGCAGACCGTTGCAGATACAAATAATTTGTTAGCGGAACAGTCTATCACCAATGCCGAAGGCGGCTTAACCGCGTTTACTACTAAGAAAACAGCAAGCGGGCTGATTGTAACGGAAGCACCGCATACGAGTGAAAGAGGGATTGCTTATTATACCGGTGTCCGGAAGGGGAATGCCTATATCAACCATAATATAGTTGATACCATTCACGAACATACAGCGGGATTGAGAAATGGCGAAAGAACCAATGAGTTCTGGGCAGGCATCCGCGGTGGAGCGACAGATGTAGAAACACGCTTCGGTGAGGCGGAAGTCAAAACACAATATTATCAACTGGGTTATGATTGGAACGCAGCCACAGACAGGCAAAAAGCGGCAGTCGGATTATATATCACTAAAATTGCTGGTGATAGTACGCAAAATGATTTCAAGAATGATCTTGGCAGTGCCTATGACTTTGGTATCTATGGTACAAAAGAATTCAGCGGTGGCAACTATGTGAGCCTCATTGGCCGCTATGGACAAATTGGCAATTCATTGCGTACCGATGTTCAAACAACGACTTGGAAAGATAAAGGCTATGGTTTGTCAGTGGAATTTGGCAATAGAAGTACACAGGCAAATGGTCTGATGCTTGAACCTTATATCCAATTTAATTATAATCGCTACTCCGCGGTTGACTTTAGTGTCGGTGCTGATAAAGTAGGTATGGACAGCAGTGCGATGTTAGACGGCAAGCTTGGATTGCGTTTAATCAAGCAAGCGGGTGACAATCCCAATAATACAATTTCCGGCGGCATTGCCTATACCCGCGGGCTTAGCGGAGATTTCTCTTTGCAAGACCAAATGAATGGCGAAAAACTGGGTGGGGTAGATCACGATGCCAATGCCATAGAATTATCGGTTGGTATGAACCGCCAGCTCAGCTCAAGTTCTACGCTCAATCTACAGGCGAAGAAAGAATTTGGCGATTATAAAGGTTGGAGCGTGGAAGGTATGGTTAATGTAGCGTTCTAAATTTAGTCAATGAGAAAATGAGCTAAGTCCACGAAAGGATTTAGTTCATTTTTTATGCGTGCATTAAGGAATAAGTAGTCATTATGAAGGGAGGGTGATATGTTGATTAACCTTGACTTTGATAATATCAACGACGAGTTGGTATATAAAGCCTTTGGCGTTGATGGCAACGAAGTGGATGCACTAAACGATATTTACTTAGAATTATTTGAGCTTATCGGTAAAGATGCGATGCTTAAATTGTTTAAGCATTTTCGCGGGGATAAGATAGATTGCCCGATGCGCCTATATCGCCCGGAATTTATCGCCGACCTTGCGAAGCAACTGGCCGATAGGCGTGAGCGTGCTAAAATTGCAAGAGCTGGGGGATATTCAGCCAAGGTGATAGAGGGTATATTGAACAAACGCAGGAAAGAAAACGAGGCATCCCCTTGACACTATTTTATTCACTTCTGTTCCTGTTTTATGTAGCAATAGCAAAAATTAGCAGAAATTACAGGAAAATGGATTAATTTGGCGAATGAATAAATCTAGAATAATTTTACAGTCATTTGCCAACGTGTTAGATCTTACATAAATACCGGCTCTGAAAGATTAAATAAACTAAAAAAATATCACAAACCCAATATATGTCCATGGTAGTTTTGTACAATGGAGAAAACAGTGGAACGGAGGGGCAACTTGCACATTAATTTTAATGGAAATAAAGGGTTTCGCCTGTTAAGCATGTACGAGAGGCTAAATAAAGGTGAACTCATAAATAAAGCAGAGCTTGCTGCGGCATATGGCGTAACCGAAAAGACCATCCAGCGCGACATTGATGATTTGAGAGAATATCTGGCCTGTACCCATTATGATGAAGGCGAAGTAGCTATTGCCTACGACAGAAGCCGTGCAGGGTACTATCTTGTCCGCATGGAACGGGATTGGCTGACAAATGAAGAGGTTTTGGCAGTATGTAAGATCCTTCTGGAAAGCCGCGCTTTTTGCAAAGAAGAGTTAGGGTCACTTGTGACGAAATTATCGGCGCAAGTTACGCCCCATGACCGCAAGCAAGTAGAAGAACTGATTCGGAATGAGCAATTTTGTTATGTGCCTTTGCGGCATGGCAAAAAATTGCTCACCTCAATCTGGGAACTTTCGCAGTACATCACTAAACAGGAAGTAATTCGGATAGCTTACAGCCGCCAGGATGGTACAGAACGAGAGCATAAAGTAAAGCCGGTTGCCCTTATGTTTTCGGAGTATTATTTTTATCTTATCGCGTATATGGCCGATGGGTGCAAAGATTTCCCCACTGTATTTCGGATTGACAGAATTAGCAGTTTTCAAGGGATGGGAGATAAATTCAATATTCCCCATAGAGATAAATTTAGTGATGGAGAGTTTCGGCAGAGGGTGCAATTCATGTATTCAGGGGAATTGCGCCGGGTGAAGTTTGAGTATAGCGGGCCTTTGATTGAGGCTGTGTTGGACAGGCTGCCTACGGCTAAAATTTTATCTAAGAAAGATGAATGTTATACTATTTCCGCTGAAGTTTATGGAAACGGCATTGATATGTGGCTAAAGGGGCAAGGAGAGAAAGTTGAGGTGCTATAGCTACGAATGGAAAATAAACGATTAAGTAACTTTGTAACCTCGCACAGCATTACAATGCATCCACTGGCAGGAGTAAGAAAAACAAGGATACCATACTAACTGCGACGATGTATCTGCCCCAGTGTCCCTCTTATGAGAAAATAGATTAGAAGGGCATAATGACATGTGAGGTGAGCCGAAGTCCACATAGTGAGCTTGTAAACACAAAACATAATATAGGGAGGAAATCGACATGGGTTACCGCATTGGCTCACTTAATGTGTTAAAAAGCCACAGGACTGAAGAACCAGGGCGCATTTTCCATGGGTTTATTTATGACTTAATCGCCGACGAAGGTCTTGATATTTTAGCGTTCCAAGAAGCAAAGAATAGAGTTGTAATCGATGGAATACTAAGAAATCTACCCTCATATTGGACAGGTTTTCATGTATATGGGAGTGAGTTTTCATTTATATGGAACTCGAAGCGGGTTGACGAGTGCTCTAAAAGCCGCGAACCAAGAATATTCGTTGATTATAAAGCTGCCACACATATGAAGCGAGAACCATTGTATGGTAGGTTCTCGCCAAGCGATTTTAAGCTAAATAATGAGTTTCGACTAATTAATATACATATAGAACACGGCGGTAGCGATACAGCAGTAACTATTGCCCAACGAAAGTTGGAGTGCGAACTAACTAAGGACGTAATCCACCGAAGAATAGACACTCATCGTTATGGAAATTTTAAGCGAACTATTACAATTGTTCTCGGTGACTACAATCTTAACTGTTGTGATTGCAATCAGTGCGGGCCCCAAAATATCCAAACCTTTCAAGACGAGGAAACAACGCTAAAAAATGAACAAGGTTATAGCAAAAGTTATGATCATTTCTCCTTCGATGTAGAAAAAAACTACAGTGTTCCATACACTATATCCCGTATTGATGCTGTTAATCGATACTTTGACGGTAGCTTTACAAGATACAAGGAAAACGTGTCCGACCACGTTCCAGTTAAACTAGAAATTTTTTAAAGGGGTAATTGCAATGGAAACGACGAATCTTAGAGTCCAGATGTCGCAGGACGAAAAGGCGAAGGTGGCGTATGCGCTAAACCTTTGTGCTGTATCTATTTCGCAAATTATCGATAGCAGAGACATAATTGTTCTGAAGCAAGAACGAGAATTTGTTCTCAATAATCTTAATTTGCAAAACTTTGTGAAGCATCCTGCATTGCTTGAGGTCTTAAGGCAGGTTCTTGATACTATTACTTATCTCGAAATTCAAGCAGGTGATTTTAATTTCGTTGAAAAAGAATATCAGCAAAAGCTCCAGAACGCAATTTGGTCAGCAGTGCCAAGTCCTGGCGCTTTATTCTTAGGGGGCGACGCTGTATCTGTAGCAATTGCTGTCGCCGCTCAAATCGGAACCGGATATATGAACTACCGAAGGAACAAGAGCCAATATGCGCTAGAGAAAGAGAGAAGTGAATGGGAACTGAAGCGCTATGAAATTGAACAACTATACGGTCTTAGGGCGCAGTTGTTTGAAACTGCGTGGCAACTATCGTCGGATTTTGACTTCGACGATAAATACAGGTTGACACAAAAACAACTATCGCGATACAGCGAAGCTCTTTTGGAATCCGATCCTCTCAAACGGTATGAGCGACTTGATGTTATGTCTGACAAATTCAATGCGTTTCCTCCGTTTTGGTATTATAAAGGAAATGCGGCTATGGAAGTGTTACGTGGCAAACAATACGGTAGTTTTGCTGCGGGGTACAAAGAAAAAGCAATAAAAGCATACAATGAGTTTCATAAAAAAAATTATGAGTTCCTAAGAGAGGATATTATAGCAGCGTCTTGTTGCCTTGAACACATCTCGTTGCTTGAAGCAAATGATGTTTTTGTGGAGCAATTGTTGTGCCAAGCAATGCGACTTGCTGGTGATAACTATGATGTGCTACAACAAAGTGTCTTTGTTAATCTTCATCTCGGAAGATTTAATGAAGTCATCGCGCCTTTGCGAGAAATGATAGTAAACGATTATAACGTTGGTCTTAACGGGATTCTGTTAAGTAGAATCTATTTTATCCAATCCAATCAAATTGAATACGAGAAGTTACTTGCCATAGCCGGAAAAGAAAACGTTTTGCCTTGGTCTGACGATGCGGATAAACAACTAATTGAAACTCGAAAGTCCATGTTATCTGCTGAATATCTCGCTATGGCTAAACGAATTATTTACAAACTCAATTCAAACAAATCTTCAATTGATACAACCAATATGTACCACACATTCCAAGCTATTTCCGATTCTGTGCTAAAATATTGTGGGGATACCAAAGAACTCGCAGAATCATTCAAAATTGCGGAAAATAAGCTCAAACAGGCAATTGTTAGCGTAAGCGATACTACGCTTAGGGACTTTTTCGAGTCGTCTCAGCAGGTGAATGCCATGCTTTTGACAGCAAAATTTTCACTTCAAATTGCAGAGGACGCATCTAATCTCATAGAGAAAATGAGACAGGTTGCCAAAGCGTAGTTAATATTATTCGTGCAACTATCAAGGAGGTTTTCAAAATGCAAAGCGAGTTATACATCGTCGAAGTCGATAAATCACTCACAGAGTATACCGAGAGATTAAAGCAGTTAATTAGCGCTCAAGGTGTTGAAGCTAAGCTTTCTACATTCGACGAGTACCAAACTATGAAACCGTTATCCGATATAGTATATGATGGAGCTAAATTTATCTTCATAGGAACTAACTCATCAGGGCAACCTCCCGTACCAAGTGTTTCGTCTTGGAGGTACGAGCAGTACGCGTGTCGTATAGGTTGGGCAGGGAAAAAGTGCGTAATGTTCGCAAATGATACTGACCTACCATACTTTGATTACAAAGAATTTAGAGAATATTGCATAGGCCTACAGCTTGAATACCCAGATGTAGTAATTCCTCCAGAAAACATAATTGTCGAGAACTTCGAGGGTATAAAACAGTTTTTTAATAAGAAAAATAATCACTCGCTCCACAGGGCGCAGTATAGTACCCTAGTTCATGAGTTTATAGACAGTTATTTTGATGAGTTTATAAACTACGACAATGGCTGCAAGAGTAGCACAAGAGATGACAAAGTGCCGCCAGATATAAATGGTATAAAGGATATTCTGCGGAAATTGAAAAAAAGTGCATTAACTAGTCTAACGTGGAAACAAGCATTATTATGTCATGCGATAATTCACCCTACTGCTTTAGGTTGTTCTGCTGTGGCGTTTCTTCCAATACCCGTTGCGGACACGCTCCCTATAACGTCTGCCCAAGTTGCGATGGTGCTTGGGTTGAGTAACGTATTCGATAACAAACTTACAAAATCCGATGCTCAGGTATTATTAAAAATAGCGGCTACTCCACTTGCAGGACGTGCGTTGGCGAAAGCGGTTCTTGTGTTCGTTCCAGGAGTTGGCTGGGCAATCAACGGAGCAATAGCAGGTATTATTACTGAGATTCTTGGTTGGACAATCGTTATCGACTTCGCAACCAAATCGAAAAGCTAGTTGCTATTCACATTCGCACCTTTAATCAAAATCATGGAAACAATCGGGATAGGTTTTGTTTGAGAGGATGGAATATGGCAAAATATATTAAGAGTATTCCTGTAATCAGTAAAAATAGGCTCGAAAAAAGAGACGCACTGAAATACAATAGCGATGTGTTGATCCGACCCAAGAAAGGCACAAAGCAAAAATATTGAGAAAGGCATCTCACTATGAAGAATACACAAAACTAAAAGATTTTGTAAATTAAAAATGAACGTTAATGGAAGAAAACGCAGGGACGGTGATATTGTTTCGTCAAGAGTGGTGATGTGTGGAGGGGATAATAGCTATTATAGCAACCAAATCAAATTGTTTCTGGTTTAAGAAAAATCCCAGAATTCTTCCTCTGAACTGCACCCAATTTAAGACTTTAAAAAAAGTCGCTGTTTAGGTAGCTACTAAACATGGGGAACCGGATTTTTTCGATTGGGAGTGATGGCGCGAATAGAAGGGCGCTATCGCAACATAGGTTTTGAAAGTCCGAAACAGATTCTCTGTTCTCCAAATTAAAGCATAATTCACGGCACTCCCGTTTCCACCGAAACTCCCTGCCGGGTTGGCTCATCTGTACTTGCATTTTGCCGCAAACAGGCTATAATTAAAAATAGGTGGGAATTAAAAAGTCGACGTGACCTGAAAGTGTTACCAGCACTTCCAGGCCCGCGCAAGGTGCCACAACACCTACACGTAACAGCCAAGCTGTCCACGACGACATTTCTATTATACACCGCTCTTCGGCCGCCGCACAAGCGGGGGGAGCGCGGGGGTAATAGCTGTTGCCGCCGGCGCGCCGGGCTGTGAGTGCGACTGGACGCAGCAAAGAATTTGGACCAGCCTCAGCCGCTGATGATCAGCAGCAGGGCACCCGCACCCCAGGTTTGCGGACGCCCTTGTTGTTCAGGCCGGGTATCCGGCTTATTAGCGTTGAGTATGTAACAGACATCGATACAGGACGCATGTGTAGGGTAAACCCTTTGCATGCGTCTTTTTAATTTCCCCCTGTAAAAAAGCTGATGGCCATAGGGGCCGCAGTTGAATATAGGGGGTATATAAATGTCTGAGCAAGTAACGACATCCGGCTTAGTTTCTTGTCCGGAACCGGTATCGGCCCCGCCGGCAGAGCGGGACCGGGAGTCCCAGCCGCCAGGGGTAGAGCCGCCCGACCGGCTTATGCTGCAAAGCATCTTACACGAGGCTTTTAATCAGTATATCTTTACCAGGGTGGACAATATCCTTAAACAGGCCGAAACCAATGATGCCGATTATAGTGAGACGGTCAGTAAGGTCGGCGGCCTTCTGACCCGGCTCCTGAAGCTGGCCGGGAAACTGGAGGCGCAGTATCCGGAATTGATTGAACTGGTCATGGAATTGGAGTCGTACACAGCCCTGGAATCAGGCCAGTCGGCGGAAATCGCCTACAAGCAGGGATTACGGGACAGCGGCTATATTCACAAGGAATTTATGACCTTCCAGCAGCAACGGTAGGATTGAAGGGCAGCCATAAATTGTGATATATCGGCGATTTCACATGAAAACAGCGCATAATTGTTACTCAGATTTACAAGCAGGAGAGATTCTAAATTAAAACGCCTTTAGTCGCTACTGCAGTAACGATTAAAGGCGTTTTAATTTATATCCCCCAAATAGGCACAATCAAATTTTGGCTGTCAAACGCCGACAGTCTATCAGTCGTACAAAGTACAGCCCCTGTTCCGCGCTCCAAGGTAGCCTTGTTTAGTCACGCCAAACACATGCGTAAGCTGTTTTTGCGGAGTGGCAGTTTTCTTGATTTCCATAGGGTAGAGTTTGCCACTGTCCTCTAGTAGAATGTCAATCTCCTTAGTATCCTTATCCCGATAGTAATAAATAAAGGCTTCCTGGCCGCAGTTTTGATAGCTCTTGACGATTTCAGATACCACAAAATTCTCAAGAATCGCACCACTCATGGCACCGTTCATCAGGGTATCACTGTCATTTCATTTGGTCAGGTATGCCACCAAACCGCAGTCATAGAAATAGAGCTTTGGCTTGGTTACCATGCGTTTAAGCATATTGTTGGAATAGGGGTGAAGATAAAACACAATGCCTAGTTTCTCTAAAATTCCCAGCCAGTTTTTGGCGGTAATCTGGCCAATACCGGCAGCATCAGCAATGGTCTTATAGTTGAGCATCTGCCCGCACCGGGCGGCGGCGGCCGTGATGAAATCCATAAATTTTAGCGAATTAATGGTGCCGGAAAGCTCTTTAACATCCCGGTCTATATAGGTACTGATGTAGTTGGAATAAACTGCCGATGGTCGCTTTACTGCGTCCGGCCTGTCGTTACGCCACTTGCGATTACTCCGATTTATTCAGCCACTAAAGCAGCACTTCATTCTTTTAACGTGATCCTAAGATACCAGCTTTCGGCTACAGCCATAGAAGTAATCGAAGTAGCTCCACCGGCAGTAAAAACGGACTTAAACGGGACATGGCAAAACTTACATATGGAGCCGCTGGAAGCCTTCGTAAATGGCATTTTCAAGGGATTAGAAGAAGGCAAAACGGAAATTGGCTATGGCAATTCCGTAGAGCGAATGCGTATGTCACGAAGTGAAATTGACGCATTCACAGAAAAAATGTACAGCGCAATGAAAGATTCAATTGAATAACAATAAAACTGAGCGCGTGGGTGGTCGGGATGCGCTTCGGTATTCCTAATGGTTGTAATCCGGGTTTGTTCTGCAACGTGGAGAATATTAAAAACAGCACCTTCTGAAGGCGCTGTTTTTAATAGACATTACAACTCAATATCCACCAGTGGGCCAGGCGCTGCCTGGATTCGATCAACCAAGCCTCGCCACTCAGCATAAGTCAAAAAAGACTGGCCAGCCTCGATAACAGAAGCAGGCACACGGAAATTGACTGTGTTTCCAAAACTGGCTACAGAAAGAACGCCACCGTAAGCAGCCAGTGTAATCCGCTCAAAATCGATGACAGGGAGAGCTTGCTCCAGAAAAAACTTCTTATTAACT
This sequence comes from Bacillota bacterium, assembly GCA_023388195.1. GTDB lineage: Bacteria > Bacillota > Negativicutes > Sporomusales > Sporomusaceae > Sporomusa. The sequence goes on along the minus strand of JAEWGR010000107.1, from coordinate 2,169 downwards.
GATACTTTCATGGCTACCTCCCTAAACAATAGCTAACCTTTTACCAGGTGGCGTCGCAGCCTATCTTTCTTGATAGAAGATGAGCATAATAGTATCTTTATCGAGCACTAGGGTTTCACTGGAAATGTGCTTGTCAAAAATCCATCCAGACTGGGCCTGCTCGTTTAAGATTTCCTCAAGCCGTTCCCCATCGAGCCGTGAAGTCCCCAGAAACCCTTTTTTCTTGACCTCGAGTACCTTATAATATCGCATCTTATCTCTCCCTTCCCGTTCCACACCCGCTTTCTTATATCTTAATATAAAAGGCTGCTAGCAGCAACCTGTGGTTGTTTTAAGAAGCAAGCCGCATTTCAATTATCTGAGCCTAAACTTTAGTCTTTATCTTTTTTTTCGCCCTGTTCCTCCGGCAATGGCTTAGCCAGCACTGGCTGCAAGTGCGAGGCGGATACGGGGCGTTCAGAATGAACGAATACACTCTCCTGCCACATTTGATAGAGATAGACAGAAAGTAAATGTATGAGCGTTATGGCAAAGGCCCCAAAACCGGCAAACATATCGTTGTCAAGCCACACGAATATTTCGCGCCGGTGTAGTAGCGGCTGAACCAAAAAGATCAATACAAAACTGCCCATAATTTGAACGGCTGTATACAACAAAAACCGTCCATACGTATATTTGAGTATCCACATTGCCCCTATTGGCAACGCGCCATAAACATAGCTAATCATTTCATTTAACGGATAGATGTTTTCCCTTGTTTCCCATAACTTTAAGGTAACACCAGTGTCGATAATTATAGTATTTGTTGCGATCACAAACAAGGCTGCCGGCATCCATTTTTTTATGTCTGTTTTCGGCATCAAGAAAAGCGTGAGCCATGGCAAAATCAGCATACCCCATAAAAATGTTTGATTACTCATAGCAAATCTCCTTGACATCTATTTGCTTAATTATTTTTGCACATTTTATAGGCTTTATACTAATAATAAGCACTTATTTCCAGTAATATTTGATCGATAAACCGATTGCTTCAAATCTTGTATGGCAAGGACCCAAATCCTGCCGCTTCTCCTCTGGGTGAGCTACTAAAACAGCCCCTTGCAACTTGTACAGTCGCAAGGGGCTGAAGCATGGGCATTAATAAAAGACTAAGGTAATTTCGGTATAGTGCCGGGGACAACAATTTCCTGGCAGTCTGAGGTAGGTTGAGTCAGGTTTAGCTGATTGGGTTCGGCACCGGGGGCAAAGCCGCCTGCAGCCTGTACCGCGTCGAGAACGCGTGTATTGCCGGCAATCTGATAAACTCCCGGCTTATGTACATACCCTTTGATATATACCGTTATTGGTTCGCTGGCAGGCGGCAATGGCGTTGGTGGCGCCCAATGGGAGAAAGCCAGAAGGTGGGGGAGCACCATAGCTGCTAAAAAAGCGCAGGCTACCTTACCGAGATGCTGCCAATATTTTTTGGCTCCTGCTGGTTTGGAAAAAGGCATAACAAACGTGTTTCTGTCCGGACTGCCAGCAACTATAACCCGGTGCCAGGGGCTGGTTCTGGCAACGTCGCCGGTCACACGTGCAGTCTGACTAATTTTTATTTCGGAGAATTCAAATTCAAAATCAGCAATTTGGGAATAAGGAGCAGTTAAAAAAGCAGGGAAGTTTTCGGTTAACCGCTGGACCAATACCTCTTTTGACGTCTCTTGTGTAAAGCTGGCAGGCGCCTCAGGCCAGACGGCCAGCAGTGTCCCATCTCTGGCAATAAGGGCATGGATTGTATCGCAGTCATTGCCTGCCGGCTTGCTGCGTAAAATTTCCTCAAGAATATTCACCATCGGCATGTTAGCATACATAACAAATCACTCCGCCCAATTCATTCCTATTAAGATAGTAAACCATCTGCGCGATATTTACAATATTTAGGGTTGATATTTTATGAATTTTTGCAATGATGTGTTCCTGTTGGCTGCTTTTTACTCTGTTGCCCTGTTGGATAGTGGTAGACAGTAACCCAACAGGTAGCCATTACCCTACTGGCGGCAGTCTCTTTTGTTTTTGTTTTTGGCATGTTATAATTTTTGGTAACTGCATAATAATGGATTGTTGGAGGGAAACTTGCTCAACTTATTAACCCCCTGTTTAGTTGTTGATACGATATATGACATTAATCCG
>JAEWGR010000101.1 GCA_023388195.1 Bacillota bacterium | reverse complement strand
CTACTATGGGTTCTTCCACTGTAGGTTCTACTACTATGGGTTCTTCCACTGTAGGTTCTTCTACTATGGGTTCTTCCACTATGGGTTCTTCCACTGTAGGTTCTACTATTATGGGTTCTTCCACTGTAGGTTCTTCTACTATGGATTCTAGCGCTACAGGTTCACTAATATGTTGACTGAGAGTTTCATTTTGCAAGCCACCTGTAACTTCCACTTGCTCTGTTGCCTCAGGCTTAGCCTGACTAACAGCCAGGCAGCAGGCACTTTCATTTTCATCAGTTGCCGGGGTTTCTTCATAGTGGGCTACAAAATAAGCAAACGCTGCTGCAAAAACAGCTAAAAAGGCCAGTGTGCCTGGCAAACCGGCAAAGCCAACGACAAACCTAGGTAAAACCAGGCTAATAAACATAGCACAGACTGCGCACAACAATAATGATTTTAACCGCAGGTTCAACCCAAATAAGCGATTGGCCAGTTTATACACCAGCAGGGTTGCGATAAGTATAGCCACTAAACTGGCAATTATATATTCCACCACAAACCACCAAAAAACAAATTTTCAACCATACAAATTCTGTTTTTAATTATTCTACGCTTTTTTGTTTTTTCCTGTCATATATTCAGAGGCAATTAAGAAATATGCAAAGAAATGTTACATGCCCGCAACAGCACTGGCAGCTCCTAATATACCAAGCAAAGCATGTTCAAAAGTTAAACCGCCCTGCACATAGACTATATAGGGTGGACGCAGCGGGCCGTCGGCACTAAGCTCGATGGATGACCCCTGAATAAAAGTTCCTCCGGCCATAATAACCTGGTCCGTATATCCCGGTACGGTTCCGGGTACAGGCCGTACATGGGCATCTACCGGTGAATACTGCTGCAAGCCCTGGCAAAAGGCAACCATCTTTTCCGGTGAACCCAATTCAATGGCTTGGATAATATCACTGCGTAACTCTTCTGGCCGGGGCAGGGTCTTATAACCGAGTAAGCTAAAAATCAAACCGGCAAAAATTGCTCCTTTTAAGGCCTGATTTACCACATGGGGTGCTAAAAATAACCCTTGATAAAATAAACGGATATCGGCAAGTGTCGCCCCGAGTTCTCCCCCCAGTCCCGGGGCGGTTAACCGGCGGGCTGCCATATCAACAAACTCAGCTTTACCGGCAATATAGCCGCCGGCAGGTGCTAATCCGCCGCCAGGATTCTTGATCAGTGATCCTGCCATTATATCGGCACCAACACTTGTCGGCTCAACCACCTCTACAAACTCGCCATAACAGTTGTCAACAAAACAGATACAATCCTGTTTATATTTCTTAATCTCGGCACATACCGCCCTAATTGCTTCCGTACTAAGAGGTTTGCGCAGACTGTAGCCCCGTGACCGCTGAATAAGGGCCACCCGGGTATTAGGGCCAATATAACTGGCGATTGCGCCAATATCTACACCAGCCTCAGTCATAGGTACCTCCCGGTAGCTAACGCCACACTCTGTTAATGACCCCGGTGTTTGAACAGCATGGCCAATGACTGTTTGCATTGTATCATAGGGAGTGCCGGTAACTGCCAGCAGTTCATCACCGGGGCGCAGCAACCCAAATAATACGCAGGCTAAGGCGTGCGTGCCAGATACAAACTGAGTCCTTACCAGCGCCTTTTCAGCACCGCACAAGTCAGCCCACACAGCCTCCAGCCGTTCTCTCCCACTATCGCCATAACCATAACCAGTCGTTGTCCGGAAGAGGTATTCAGAGACTTGATGATCGCGAAAAGCCTTAAGTACTTTGGCAGTATTTTGTTCTGATATAGCATCAAGCGTGGCAAACAATGGCAACGCCTGTTCAAGAGCCTTCTCTTTTAAAGCGATAATATTTTCGGGAAAAAGAGCCATGAATCATTCATCTCCTGCGACATATTTTTGATAACGCTCTAACTGCTCCGGTGTTAAGGAAACAGAAATACTGATTCCCTCAGGCATATACTCAATATTATTAACCACAGCAGTATCATACAACTTGGATATGAACCCACTATCATCATAGGGGACCAATAACAGGGCGTCCACTACAATAGCCCGGAAATGATCTTCGATCATACCAAGCAGTTTATCCAGACCGGTTCCAGAAATTGCTGATGCAGCGATACTTCCCGGCTGCCGCAGCATCCGCTCCTGTACGTGGGAATTGTCTATTTTGTCAATTTTGTTAAACACAGTAATGACCGGTTTTGTATCTGCCCCCAGCTCCCGCAGGACTTGATAGACTGCCTCACTTTGCTGTTCATGCTGCTGATGGCTGGCGTCAATGACATGCAGCAATAAATCAGCCTGCAAAACCTCTTCCAGTGTACCGCGAAAGGCAGCAACCAGCTGATGCGGCAGCTTCTGAATAAAGCCTACCGTATCTGTCAGCAGAAACTCTTTGCCGCTCGCCATTTTGGCTCGCCGCGTAGTGGGGTCTAGGGTAGCAAACAGTTTGTCTTCCGCCAAAACATCGGCATCGGTAAGTTTATTCAGCAAAGTGGATTTACCGGCATTAGTATAGCCTACTAACGCTGCTGTTGGTATTCTTGCGGCCTGACGGCGTTCACGATGCAGATTCCTATGTTTTTTCAGATATTCAATTTCCTGTTCAATCTCACTAATCCGGGACCGTATCCGCCGCCGGTCCACCTCAAGCTTGGTTTCGCCAGGCCCTCTGGTACCAATACCCCCGCCTAGGCGTGATAATACCAGGCCCTGGCCACCTAACCGGGGCAGATTATATTTTAATTGGGCTAATTCAACCTGTAATTTACCTTCATGGGAGCGGGCCCTTTGGGCGAATATATCCAATATTAACGCCGGTCTGTCAATCACTTTAATTCCCAAAGTCTGCTCCAGGTTGCGTTGCTGGGCCGGTGAAAGCTCATCGTCGAAAATAACTACATTGGCACTACGTTCCTGCCGGATAATACTAATTTCCTGCACCTTGCCCCGCCCAATAAAGAAGGCCGGATCAGGGCGGCTCCGTTTCTGCCACAGGGAGCCTACAATCTCTGCCCCGGCAGTTTCGGCTAACTGGGCTAATTCATTGAGGGAGTCATCAACATCCCAGCCGCTTTGACGCTCAACCCCAACCAATAGCGCTTTTTCCGACTGGGCCATATTCGACAATATGTCTTTACTTTCTAATTGGCGCTCAATCTGATTTGTCAAATAACCCAGATCAAGCTGGATAAAATCGGTTACAGACAAAGGCCCAACTGTCCCAACACTATAACTGTCTGCTGTATGGCCGGAAATAAAGCCAAAACTAATCTCTTCAATCTCTGTACCCACACCAATTGCCGCCATAATATCAAAGCGCATTGCTTTCAGAGATGACAAATCCACATTGCTTAACCGGCTGTCTCCACCTGGGTGAGTATGGATACACCGAATGCCGCTTAAACGGTTGAGAGCCCGCCGGCCATCTGTTTCCGGCAGTGAGACCGTCCGGGTATCACCAACAGCCACCTGGACAACACTGCCCCGGCGGTTAACATAGACAGCCACTTCCCGGTTTAACGCACCGGTTATCGCCGCCATTCCTTCAGCCAGCTCTTTGGTGACTGTTTGACCAAAGGGGACTGTGAACTCATATAATTGCTCCAGCTCAGTCAAAATATTTTTTTTGATGCCGGTCGTTTCTCCATATACCTCAGGCAAGCATGAAACACCCCTAACTTTAGTATTATTAATTACTATACAGTATTTTTGTTATGCCGTCTCTAAATCCCTGCTAAATTTTTCATCAACCCACTCTTTAGGCACTATTCCTCACAAACCATGCCCTTCTCCAGAGCAATGACACCAAAATAAACTTCTGTCTTTTAGGGTATAGGTGTTTTGTAAAAATTTGTTGTGATTCTGGGAAACGCAGAAAAGCAGCCATCAGGCTGCCGGCGGAAAGCTGCTGTTGATCGGTTAATTTAAATTCACGATAATAAACTGCATAACAATCTGACAGGTACT
>JAEWGR010000044.1 GCA_023388195.1 Bacillota bacterium | reverse complement strand
CCTTAACGGTGCTTTCCCTGGCACCTTCTATCCTGGTTATGATGACCTCCTTCACCAGAATCATCGTCGTATTATCTTTTTTACGCAGCGCCCTGGGAACGCAGCAAATGCCGCCTAATCAAATTTTGGTTGGTCTGGCCTTATTTTTAACCTTCTTTACCATGTCACCTTATTTTACACAGGTAAATACAAGTGCCTTACAGCCGATGCTTGCCGGCACCATTGATCAGGAAACGGCTATGGATGAGGCAATAAAACCGATGCGGGAGTTTATGCTTAAACAAACCCGTGAGAATGATTTGGCTCTATTTGTTAATTTATCAGAGCTGCCGCGGCCTAATTCATCTGAAGATGTTCCAACCTCAGTAGTTATTCCGGCTTTTGTCATCAGTGAACTTAAAACTGCCTTTCAAATTGGCTTTTTAATCTATATTCCTTTTATTGTCATTGATATGGTAGTGGCCAGTACCCTTATGGCTATGGGCATGATGATGGTGCCACCGGTTATGATATCACTGCCGTTTAAAATTTTATTGTTTATCTTAGTTGATGGCTGGCATTTAATTGTCCGGTCATTAGTTACTAGCTTTAACTGAAGGGGGGGGCGCTTATGTCGGGCGATATGGCCATCCAGATAGGACGCGATGCGCTAGCTATGGTCATGCTGGTTTCTGCCCCCATGCTGGGTCTGGGTCTGTTAGTGGGTATTCTTGTCAGTATATTTCAAGCGACAACACAAATCCAGGAACAGTCACTGGCTTTTATTCCTAAAATCATTGCGGTCTTTGTTGCCATTTTGGTTTTTGGTCCGTGGATGCTTAGCCTGATAGTCGGTTATACACGGGAAATATTTTTAAGTATTCCCAACATCATACGTTAGCTAAAAGGAGGCCAGAATCCCTAAAGCATAGATAGGTGGTCGAAACATTTGGATTTATTTGCGTTATTACAAGACCGGTTAGGGCTGTTTCTCCTGATATTTGCCCGCATTAGCGGTATATTTTCTTCAGCGCCGATCTTTGGGGCCCGCAATGTGCCGCTAACAGTCAAAGCCGGGTTGGCGTTAATCATCTCTTATATTTTGCTGCCCCTGTTAATTCGACCGGAGTTTAACGCTCCTGAAGCCTTTTTACTCTATGTAGGGTTGGTAACTGGTGAGTTTTTGCTTGGTTTAATTCTGGGGTTTGCCTGCTCGTTTATTTTTTACGGCATACAAATGGCTGGCTCCCTGTTGGATACGCAGATTGGTTTCGGAATGGTTAATGTTTTGGACCCGCAGTTTGGACAACAAGTTCCCCTTATTGGCAATTTCAAGTATATCTTAGCTTTACTGGTATTCTTAGCGACTAACGGACATCATCTTTTTCTTGCTGCCTTATTCCAAAGCTTCCGCCTGATACCGGTTAGTTTCGGGGTTTTCCGGCCGGAGATGGCTGATATCGCTGTTGACATGGTGGCCGGGGCGTGTATCATTGCCCTTAAAATCAGTTTACCTGTACTGGTATCTCTGCTGCTGACCGATATTGCCCTGGGAATTCTAGCCCGTACGATGCCGCAAATGAATATTTTCGTTGTAGGTGTGCCGGGCAAAATTATTGTCGGCATTTTTGTACTATCTTTGGCCCTACCATTTTATATTGGCTTTTTGGAGGTCGTTTTTAATGGCACTTTCCGTGATATTTACCGCCTCCTGGCTGTCTTTGCCCCAACGTAACCGGCCCCGTCGGCCCAAGCTGGACACTTTCGACTTACAGTTGTTCAATGGCGAAAAAACCGAGGAAGCTACCCCCAAGCGGAAAGAAGAATCAAAAAAGAAGGGGCAGGTAGCTAAAAGCAGCGATATGAGTGCGGTGTTTGTCATGCTGGCTGCTTTCTACACACTGAACTTGCTGGGAACCGGTATATATGCCGAGTTAACCAGCTGCATGACAGGCATTTTTTCTAGGTTGACATCAACAGATTTTACGATTAATTCTGTTCACATATTATTTTTGGGTCTTAGCCTTGTTTTTTTGAAGACGGTTGTACCGCTCCTCCTGGCCATATTAGTCATATCTATCGCCGTTAACTATATGCAGGTGGGCTTCATTTTTTCAACCGAGGTGTTAATGCCCAACTTCAGCAAGATTAACCCCATATCCGGTTTCCAACGGCTGTTCTCTAAGCGATCACTGGTGGAACTGATGAAAGCACTCTTCAAGGTGGCAATCATAGGTTATTTTATTTACCGGTTTGCTGTTCTCCAGACTGCCGATATCCCGAAACTGATTAATATGGAGTTAATTGATTCCCTAAAGCTGGCCGGCTCACTTATCATTAACTTAGCCTTTCAGATCATTGGCGTAATGATGGTCTTGGCCGCTTTCGATTACTTTTATCAATGGTGGGAACATAACCAAAGCCTGAAAATGTCAAAGCAGGAAGTCAAAGAGGAATTCAAACAGACGGAAGGCAACCCGCAAATTAAAGGCAAAATCAAAGAAAAACAACGGGCGATAGCTATGCGGCGAATGATGCAGGAAATACCTAAGGCCGATGTTGTGGTCACTAATCCCACCCATTTGGCGATTGCCTTAAAGTATGATAAAAATATGGCGGCCCCGGTAGTTGTTGCCAAAGGTCAGGATTTTCTGGCTGAACGTATTAAACAGATCGCGCGGGACAATAAAGTCGTGGTGGTGGAAAACAAACCATTAGCCCGGGCGCTTTATCCTGTTGTCGAAGTGGGTAATGTAATTCCGCCTGAGTTATATCAGGCAGTTGCCGAAGTGTTGGCTTATGTATATCGATTGAAAAAACGCCTGTCCTAATATAAGGAGCGATAAATAATGGCTGCTCAACAATCCACGTTATTTGCGGGTCTGGAAAAATACAGTGACATTATGGTGTCGGTAGCCATCATTACCATCGTGGTCATGATGATCATTCCGCTGCCGACATTGCTGCTTGACCTGCTATTGACACTAAATATCACCTTGGCTTTAATCATTGTCATGGTAGCCATCTATAATGTAGAGCCGCTGGAGTTTTCTGTATTTCCATCCCTGCTGTTAATCACAACCCTATTCCGGCTGGCGCTTAATGTGTCCTCTACCCGTCTTATTCTGCTGGATGGTCATGCCGGCGAGGTGATTGCCGCTTTTGGTAACTTTGTAGTCGGCGGTAACCCGGTAGTCGGTTTTATCGTTTTCGTAATTTTGATTATCATCCAGTTTATTGTTATCACTAAAGGCGCTGAGCGGGTTGCCGAGGTTGCCGCCCGGTTTACCCTGGATGCCATGCCTGGTAAACAGATGAGTATAGACGCCGACCTTAACGCCGGTCTTATCAGTGACAAAGAGGCCCGTGACCGTCGTAAGAATATCCAGCGGGAAGCGGATTTTTACGGAGCTATGGACGGTGCCAGCAAATTTGTCAAGGGCGACGCTATTGCCGCTATTATTATCATTATTATTAATATTGTCGGTGGTTTTGTCATTGGCATGGTACAGCGGGATATGGATATTTTGCATGCCCTGCAGACTTATACGTTATTAACCGTTGGTGAGGGTCTGGTTAATCAGATCCCGGCCCTGTTAATATCCACTGCCACCGGCATTGTTGTTACCCGGGCCGCTTCGGAGGCTAATCTGGGTAAGGATCTAACCCGGCAAATCATCAATAACCCCCGGGTATTTTTTATTGCCGCCGGTGTGTTGGGGATTTTGGGCATGATTCCCGGACTGCCGGGAATGCCATTCTTTGCGCTGAGCCTTATAACCGGTGGTATTGGCTACACCCTGATCAGAACCCAGCAGAGTGAAGTCCAAAATGAAATCTCCCAGCAGGAAGAGAAAGAAAAAGAGGAAGTAAGAAAACCGGAAAACATTATTTCTCTGCTGCAGGTTGACCCGATGGAGCTGGAAATTGGCTATAGTCTGATTCCGTTGGTGGATGTCAGTCAAGGGGGCGATTTACTGGACCGGGTAGTTATGATTCGTCGCCAGTGTGCCTTGGAGCTTGGCCTGATTGTGCCGACCATCCGCATACGGGATAATATTCAGCTCAAACCCAATATCTATGTTATCAAATTAAAAGGTATTGAGATTGCCAGGGGCGAGTTAATGCTTGATCATTTCCTGGCGATGGACTCAGGAGCAGCCTTTGAGCCGGTTCCGGGAATTGAAACAGTTGAACCCGCTTTTGGCTTACCGGCCCTTTGGATTCAGGAATCCTACCGGGAGCAGGCCGAACTTGCCGGTTATACAGTTGTTGATCCGGTTTCAGTACTGGCAACACATCTTACTGAAATTATCAAGTCCCATGCGGCTGAGATATTAGGCCGCCAGGAAGTACAAACGTTAATTGAATCAGTTAAACAAAACAATGCGGCGGTTGTTGATGAACTGACACCCAATCTTTTGTCACTGGGTGAGATTCAAAAAGTACTTGCTAATTTATTACGCGAGAAAGTCTCTATCCGTGATCTGGTAACGATCTTCGAGACCTTGGCCGATTATGCTCAATTATCGAAAGATACAGAGATTCTGACTGAATATGTCCGCCATGGCCTGGCCAGGCAGATATCCAAGCAATATGTAAATAATAATATGTTAACTTGTCTGACGGTTGATCCCCAACTGGAGAATATGATTATTAATTCTGTGCAGCGTACTGAGCAGGGGTCCTATGTGGCCCTGGAACCACAAACAACACAAGCCCTCATTACAGCTCTTACGAATGAGCTGCCGAAGCTTACCAATATGGGCTATCAGCCGGTGGTACTTACCAGTCCGGGGGCTAGACTATATTTTCGCAAATTAACAGAACGTGTAGCGCCTAATCTAACGATTTTATCCTATGCCGAACTAAATGCGAAAATCGAGGTACAGGCGCTAGGGATGGTGAGATTGTAGCTTGAAGGTTAAATTATTTACCGCATACAATATGGCGGAAGCCATGGTTCAAGTCAAACAGGACCTGGGACGGGATGCCGTTATCCTGCATACCCGCCGGTTTCGGAAAGGCGGGATTCTGGGCTTTTTCGGCAAGGAAATGGTAGAAGTGATGGCGGCATTAGATTCGCCGGCCGCCACCCCGCGTCCTGAAAAAAAAATCCCGGTTGCTGTGCCGCCGGCTGCTGATGATACGCAGATAACTGCTCTCCAGCTGGAAATGTCGACCATGAGAAAAATGATGGAACAAATGTTATGCCAGTTACCGAAAACGGGGAACAGTTCATCGCCACTGCTGGACTTATTAATAAAAAATGATATTGAACCCCTGATTGCGGCCAACCTGGTAAAAGGGCTGCCTGATGATCAAGCGATTGACGGCACGGAGCAGGATATTGTCCGCAAACTGTTAATTGACCGGATTGTCAATTGCCTGCAAAAAACAGATGGTATTAAAGTTTCTTCGACAGGCTGTAAAACGGTAGCCTTGATTGGCCCGACCGGTGTTGGCAAAACGACGACAATTGCCAAACTGGCGGCAAACTTTGCCTTAAAAGAGGGATATAAGGTCGCCTTAATCACAGCCGACACCTACCGCATTGCCGCCGTTGAGCAATTGAAAATTTATGGTGATATTATCGGTATTCCCATTGACATTGTGTATTCACCGGATGAACTCAAAGCCGCCCTCTACCGGCACAGTGACAAGAACCTTGTCTTGATTGATACTGCCGGCCGCAGCCCCAGCAATCATTATCAGCTGGCCGAGCTGCAAGCCCTGCTGGCCGTTGATCCCTATATCGAGACCCACCTGGTGTTAAGCACCTCCACCAAATATAAAGATGCCTTGGAGATAGTAAATAAGTTTTCTGTTTGTTCACCGCAAAAGTTTTTATTTACCAAGGTTGATGAGGCCAGTAATATTGGTACAATCCTGAATCTCCTGTACCATTTTCCCACTACAGTCTCTTATATGACTACCGGGCAAAGTGTTCCTGATGATATTGAGCTGGCTAGTTCTACTAAATTAGCGAATATGATTTTGAGGGATTAAAATGAGTGATCAAGCCGAGAGATTACGTCAAATGACACAAAACTCTTCGATCCCCAAAAGTCCTATTATCAAACAGGGACCGAAGAGCCGGGTAATTACAGTTACCAGTGGCAAAGGCGGTGTAGGCAAAACCAATTTTACCGTAAATTTAGCCCTGGCCTTAGCCGGATTTGGGCAAAAGGTCCTGGTGATAGATGCTGATTTTGGAATGGCGAATGTTGAGGTTGTTCTGGGGTGTTCATCTTCTTACAATGTTCTCCACCTATTAGAAGACGGACTTAGTCTAACCGATGTTGTCACAGAAGGGCCGCGGGGCATAAAATTTATGGCCGGAGGCTCGGGGATGTACCATTTAGCTAACATGAGTGATACTCATTTGCAGCATATTGTGTCGCAAATCTCTTTATTTGACAATTGGGCTGACATTGTCCTTATTGATACAGGCGCCGGCCTGAGCCGGAATGTATTAAATTTTGTTATCGCTGCCGATGAGGTTATTATCATCACGACCCCGGAGCCAACGGCAATCACCGACGCGTATGCGATGATGAAAGCCTACGGGGCACAGAATGGGACGGCGCCACTGCGGTTAGTTGTTAATCGTATTTTGGATCTTGATGAAGGTCAGATGGTTGTTGATAAATTAATGCGCGTATCGCAACGATTCCTGCAGGTATCGGTCAACAATCTCGGCTATGTCTACGAGGACCGTAATCTGGTTAAAGCTGTTAAAAATCAGGTGCCCCTGCTGCTTACTTTTCCTGAGTCCATCTCAGCCCGGTGTATTGGCAATATTGCCCAGCGCCTGCTAGCTGTTCCTGGTGAAGTTCCGCAACGCCCACGGGGTATGAAAGGATTTTTTCGTAAATTTTTAGAATTTATAGGGTAGTTCCTCAAACTGAGGAGGAGGTTCCAATTAGTATTAAAACGGAAGAAATTTTTAAAATTAATCAACGTATTGAAGTCTTTATCCCTAACCGCGCTGGTGGGATTGTCGAGCAATATCGCAGCCGGATAGAGGACATTAATGACGATAATCTGGTGATTGCGATGCCGATGACTAAAAGTCTCCCTGTTATGCTGCAGCGCGGTGAGGTGTTTTTTGGCCGTGTAGTGGCGAATTTTGCCGCTTTTGAGTTTACCAGTTCCCTTCTTGCCAAACAAATGCATCCGCTGCCTGTGTGGGTTATTGCTGCCCCTTACAATATTAAAAAGATACAACAAAGAGCCTTTGTCAGGGTCGATGCGGCTTTGCCTGTACAGATTACAGAGCTGATTGAGGGCCAAGAGGTGGAAGGTGCAAAAATCAGTGCCGTTACCAAAGATGTTAGCGGCGGCGGCCTGCAGATAGCCACAAGCCATCTCTGGCCTCTGGGTACGGAATTAATCGTACATATCGATTTTCCCGGTGCCGGGCCGGTTTTGCTGAGGAGTAAGGTTATGAGAATACAACAGCCCCAGCCTGACCGGACTATATTTTGGATAGGTATCAAATTCCTGGAAATTAATGAAAAGGACCGGGGCAATATTATTAAATTTATATTCAAGAAGCAGCTTGAGCAACGCCGCAAAGGCTTGGAGTGACTTTAGGTAGGTGGTGAGGTTTATTGATAAAGGTACTGGTTGTTGATGACTCCGTATTTATGCGCAAGCTGTTAAGTGATCTATTTGCCGGTGAACCGGATTTTACCGTTATCGATACGGCCCGCAACGGTAAAGATGCAATTGAGAAAGTCAAGCGTCTTAAACCTGACTTAATTACCATGGATGTTGAAATGCCGGTTATGGACGGTATTACGGCCTTACAGACTGTTATGAAAGAATGCCCGACACCGGTGGTCATGATCAGCAGTCTGACTAAAACCGGTGCTGAGGCCACACTGCAGGCCCTGGAGGCGGGCGCGGTCGAGTTTGTAGCCAAAACAGCCGGTCCCATATCCAATATAACAGGCATTAGGGCTGAGATATTGAGCAAATGCCGGGCCGCGGTGAAAGTTAATATGGCTCAACTCACAAAACTGCCGCTGCTGCCGGCCGGTGTACTCTCCAAGGTTCCCTTGACTGCAGGCGGAGCCGGTGGTGAACGCATTGTCGCGATCGGCACATCCACAGGCGGTCCGCGGGCTTTGCAGGAGGTTATCACCAAACTGCCCGGAGATATCCCCTGTGGCGTAGTGATTGTTCAGCATATGCCGCCGGGATTCACCCGGTCATTAGCGGAACGTCTGAACTCATTGTCGGCTGTTACTGTTAAAGAGGCCGAGCAAAATGATGTGATTCGTCCGGGACTTGTGCTGATTGCACCGGGAGATTTTCATATGCTGGTAGAGCGGGAAGGGGGAAAGGCAGTTGTTAAGCTTAATCAAAACCCTCCGCTTGGCGGCCACCGGCCGGCAGTTGACCCCCTGATGGAATC
>JAEWGR010000005.1 GCA_023388195.1 Bacillota bacterium | reverse complement strand
ATACTGTACCTCAGTATAACCAAGGCCATGACCGCCAATGTTGACGCCATCATATTTAAGACCTTTGAGCACGGCATACAGCCTGGCGGCCCGCAGCAATTGCAGTTCTTTTTTATTACTTAGCGTCGCTTCAGCGGCCAGCTTGTCTACCAGTGAATCGGTAACTACACAGCCGGGAATCAGATTCTGATTCATCAGTTTGGCAACAGGCAAAGACAGCACAAAAATATTACCAACCAGCGCTACCGCCAGCCTGTTAGTGTCAACATATTTTCGTAACTCATCAAACTTCCTGGCATCATAGCCCAGTTGAGTAATAATAAACTTGGCACCATTGTCAATCTTTTTATGCAGCTTATAATATTGGGCCATGGTTTCCGCTTCTGTCGATTTGAAAGGAGATACGACAGCACCGGCAAAAAAGTTGGTGGCTGGAAGCTTAGAGTAGGTGCCCCCATTCATTTTGGTAATCATCCGGAGAGCATGGACAGCATCAAAGTCGAATACCGGCTTGGCACTGCCGGCATAACCTGCACCCGGATAATCACCGGTCATAACCAGCAGGTTCTGTATATCGGCCCTGCCCAGAGCATATAGCTCACTCTCCAGGGCATTTCTGTTTTTATCTTTACTGGTAAAATGGACAAGTGGCTCAATTCCCCGCTGTTTAGCTTCAACAGCCATCGCATAAGCGGCAATCGCCGATTTACCACCTGGATTGTCCGTGATTGTAATCGCATTGATTCTGGGATCCTGTGCTGCCAGTTCAGCCATTTTTACCAGATGCTCCTGAGCCTTTTCCCGCGCCCCCCGGCCTGGCACCAGTTCCCAGGTTACAGACAGTTGTGCCGGGTCAGCCAATGCTTCGCTAAAAGAAAGTTTGGTCGTCATGATATGTCACCCCTTGCCGCATTTTTTGCTTGCAATTATATCACTCATAAAAGTATTCTCATTAGTTGTCATTTTAACTATAAAAATAGAAAAATACAACCCTGCATTACTGTAATATCTTAATAATCAAAGAATTCCCGCCAGGGCTTGACCCCTACCGGGAATTCTCATTTCTGTTCAGTTCCACCCACAGGATAATAATATCGCCAATAACTACCAGGACTAAGCCCAGAACCAGCCATTTATTCAGCATTCTCCCCTACCTTCAATAAAACCCCGATTTGCTATATACTATGGTGTACGATTTTCATTTGACACCAGACAAAGAAAAAAACCGGTCCAGCGGAACCGGCCTGACACAACCGAGCTATTGCGGGCGGCACTTATAGATAGTTGTGTTTAGTACTGTTTATAATCCTTATAAACAGCTTGAGCTGCTATCATTGTCAAATGAAAAGAATAGCAGGATAATGATTAAAATAATGATAATCCAACTTGAACCTCCACGACCACCAAATCCACCAAATCCCATAAGGAGGCCTCCTTTGCTGTATGTTACTGAGAAGATAATATATAGTATGATGAGCCAAACACTTTGGCTACTGTACTATTGTCAGAATTAACCTGGCTTTGCAGTTATTAGCAAAAATTTATTTTTAATCACGTATTGACTTGCTTATTGACAGGGATTATAATCTTATTGATTATGATTATCAAACTCAATAAGATTATAACTTTAAATTGACTGTTGTCAGTCAATTTTGGTTTCAGATGAAATTACAAGCTCATCTACTGCTTATAGATTTGATAAACTGCAAAATTAAAGTTTGATGCACTAATTATAAACTAGCTGCTGAATATGCCAATTGTCAGGAGTGATGCTACCCAGAAAAACTAAAGAATATGTTTACAATTTTACTGACTAATATCAGTCAATATCTCTGAAACATGTGCCTACATACTAAAAGTTAGCGTTTTTCATGGTGAACCGCTGTTGCCATACAGGCCTGGCAGTGAGCACCAATTTTAGAAAGGGGAAGATTATCATTAACAGAAAACGTAAAAAATTAGTTTGCTCACTGCTCAGCAGTGCTTTACTGTTCAGTATGACCGGCCTGGCTGCGGCCGAGGAGGCTGAACAAGAGTACAGTTTTGCCGAATATGTCGTCACGGCCAACCGCATGCCGGTAAAAACAACAGAGGTGGCGGCAAGTGTCACCGTCATAACCGGCGATACTATTGAGAAAGGCGGCTTTACGCGGATATCGGATGTTTTACGGGATAACAACATCAATACAGGCTCAACCAGCTTTGGTTCATTCCCGGTGCTGAATGGCGATGACCGCGTTTTAGTGCTCGTTGACGGCCGCAAAATGAACTGGCCGCATCTAATGTTCAGCGGCAACGACCATGTTGTCAATATTGATGGCATATCGGTTAAAAATATAGAACGCATCGAAATTCTGCGCGGACCGGGGTCCTCTTTATACGGCAGCGATGCGGTCGGCGGCGTGGTTAACATTATCACCAAAAAAGCGGAAGGTAACCGTACTTCCATTGCCTCCGAGTTTGGCAACTGGGGTTTTAAACGGTACAACCTTACCAGCGAAGGCAAAACCGGTGATATCAGTTATTTCCTTACTGCCGAACAAAAGAAACGGGATAATTTCGAATATAAAGAGGCCTATACAGGCAAAAACAAAACCCATGCCGCCAGTCAGCTGGATCAGGACCTGGTGACCCTGCGCCTTGATAAAGAGCTGAGCGCTGACAAGGATATCTCCTTCCAATGGGAGCATACCAATGACCAGACCGGTTTTGGCGCAGCAGTGACAGATGCCGGCAGTGCCGCCAACCCGGAAGGACGGCAGGATCTTACAAGCAATAATGTCGCCTTAACCTACCGCTGGAATCTGGACAACGGGACAGGCAATTTCCTGCGGGTATACCGCAACACCTCAACCGGTACCCTGTATAAGTCACTGGTAAAATCAGACGGCGTCAGCCCTTATACCTATGACCTCTATGCCAATGGTGCCGAGTGGCAGCAAAACTGGAAACTTAGCGACAACCAGACCCTGGTGGGCGGCGTAAGCTGGCTAAACGAGCATTTGGACGACCAGGACACGATTAACCGGGGCGTTACCACCAAATCGGTCTTTCTGGAAAACAGCTGGCAATTGCCGGACAAATGGCGGCTTACCGTTGGCACCCGCTATGACGACCAGAGTATTGTCGGCGATAATACAACCTCGCGGCTGTCAATCAACCGCGAGCTTAATGACAAAACCAATATCTATGCCTCCTGGGGCCAATATGTCCGCAACCCGACAGTCGCCCAGCTGTTCAGCAATACCGTTTTTTGGGTGGGCAATCCGCAGCTTAAACCGGAAGAAGGCAATACCGTCACAATCGGGCTTAACACCGAGCTGGGAGACGGCACTAAGGTACAGACAAGTATCTATAGCAGCCGCCTGAAGAATGCTATTCAATGGAAAGGATTCTGGCCGCTACCGGATCCGGGCTATTATGAAAACATTGACCGGGAAAAAAGACAGGGACTGGACATTACCTTAAGTAAGACCTTGTCACCGCAATGGGATGTAACTGCCGGCTACTCCTACGCCCAGATAAAAACCACTGCCGACAGCCCCAGCGGCTATAAAAATGATCCCAAGAACAGCCAGCCAAACGGTTATCATTTGGGCTTTAACTACAGCCAGGACAAATGGGATGCCGGTCTCACCCTCCGGGCGGCAACCAACCGCAGTTTAGAAAAATTCACCTCGACATCGTATCTGACCATGGACATGACTGTGAATTACCAGGTCACACCAACAACCCGCATTTATGCTAATGCCTACAACTTAACTAATGAATCCTATGAACTCATTGGCAACATTTGGTATAAACCTGGATCTTACCCGATGGCAGGGCGCAACTTCTTTATTGGTATGGAACACAGGATGTAATCCGAAACGGCAAGCATGCACTGCTCAATCGCATTAGCGGGCAGTGCATGTTATTTTTTAAAGGATTTATAAAAATAGTATTTGCTAAAGTTTGTTTACGAGTTACAATAATAACGATAATGATAATCTATTTCATTTGAAGCAGGTATGGGAGAAAAATGAAGTAATCAGGAGAATTTAGATGAGACAAGGTAAAATCCATTCTTTAGCTCAGCCCGCCGGCATCATTCAGCAACAGCGGAATTTCGTTTTGCTGCTCACTTGTTTAGGGACTGTTGCCCTACTTTCCATATTGATTGCGGTAAGCCTGGGATCAGCAAAAATTAACGCCGGTGAGGCCTACCGCATCCTGTTATATAAATTGTTCCATGTAAATATCAATCAGATCGCCGAACAGGCATCGCTGGCCCATTTGGATATTATCTGGGATATACGTCTGCCCCGGGTTATCATGTCCGCCGTGGTCGGCGCCGGGCTGGCGGTATGCGGGGCAGTCATGCAGGCCGCCGTACAAAACCCGTTGGCCGAGCCCTTTATTCTGGGTATATCGGCAGGCGCCTCACTGGGGGCAACTTTTTCGATTTTACTGGGTGGTTTAGCCGGGATACTGTTCGGTCTGGGTACAGCTGTCTGGGCTTTTATCGGTGCGTTGGCGGCCGCCCTGTTTGTTATGACCTTATCCAGTATTGGCGGCCGGGCATCTACCGTTAAAATGGTGCTGGCCGGTTCCATCGCCAGTGCTTTATTTATTGCCCTTTCCAATTTCATTGTTTATGTTTCCAGCAATGCCGAAGGCATGCGCAGCGTCACGTTCTGGACAATGGGATCCCTGGCGGCAGCCAAGTGGGACACCCTGGCATTGCCGGCAGCCGGTGTTGCTGCCTGTTGTATATTCTTTCTCACTCAGTTCCGCACGCTGAACACCTTGCTGCTGGGCGAAGAAGCGGCAATCTCGTTAGGTGTTGACCTGGATAAGGTCCGCCGGCTCTATTTAGTGATTACCGCCTTAGTTACAGGATTAATCGTTGCCGCCTGTGGTATTTTCGGTTTTGTTGGTTTAGTCGTGCCCCATGTTGTCAGAGGTGTGGTTGGCGCCGATCACCGCCGTTTGATACCAGCAACCATACTGGCCGGCGCAATTTTTTTAATTTGGGCTGACGTTCTGGCCCGAATTCTCCTCGCCAGCGGCGAATTGCCGATCGGCATTCTTACAGCGATGGTTGGAGCTCCTTTTTTTATGTATATTCTGGTTAAACAATCACTAAATTTTGGCGCTTAGCAGCAAACTTATTTACCCCTTTCCTGCTTACCGCCAAGCCACAGGAGGAGCTAAATGATAAACTGGCATTCCTGCACAGGTATTATATTGGGCATTGCTTTTACAGTACTGGCCTCAGCGTGCGGCCTAAGCCGAACCGGGGCGGAAACACAGCCGCTGCCAACCGGTTCCGGTGCCTATCCTGTTACAATAACAAACTATGATTATGTTGAAAATCCAATTGACATTACCTATCATAAAACCCCGGCCAAGGTGGTTGTCATCCACCCTGGAGCCACTGAACTTTTACTGGATCTGGGGCTGGAATCCCGGATAGTGGCGACAATTGCCCCTTATGGCAAGCCGGTAGCGCAGGTTGCGGAAAAATATGCCCGCCTGAATACCCTCAAAGCCCCATATATGCCTTCAGAAGAAGAATTGCTGGAATTGCAGCCTGATATGATTATCGGCTGGGCCCACCAGTTTTCCCCCACCGGTATAGGCCAGGTCAAAGCCTGGCAAAACCGGAACGTTGGCACCTATATTCTGCCCAGCACACTATTAAAAAGTAAGCCAACGCTGGAAACTATGGTTTATAGCAATATTGCTGACATCGGCAGGATTTTCAACATCCAGCCGGTCACCGGCCCCTATATTGAGAAACTCAAAAACCGGGTGACTAAAATCCAGGCTTCACTGCAGGGAGTAACCAGGAAAAAAACCGTACTCGTTTTGCAGGACCATTTTAACGGTACCTTTTCCCTCTACGACAGTCAGCATGTAATCAGTCATATGATTGAACTTGCCGGCGGTATCAATCTTTGTGAAAACCGGGCCTCCTTTGTTGGGGCAGAGAAAGTACTGGCTTTCGATCCGGATTTTATTATCTTTGTATCTGTCAATAAAAGAAATTTTGCCGAAGATCTTAGTGATGAAGAGGCCGTAGCCAGCTTGCAGGCAGTTACAGAGCTGCGAGGCCTGCGGGCCATCCAAACAGGCAATATCATAAATCTGCCATTCTTTACAGTCAATAATGCCGGCATTCGTACAATCGACGGGATTGAAAAGATTGCCACCCATTTATATCCTGACAAATTTAACCGGCCATAGCTGTACAGGGGAATAGGTTATCTAACCTAAACAGGGGACGGCAGTTGCGTCTTTTCAAGACGCAACTGCCGTCCCCTGGCTTTATTTCTTGGCCCGCAGTTTCAACTTAGGCGATTTGTTCATATGATATGTTAAGAACCTGATCCTACTCGCAATGTTAAGTGGAATAAAGGAGTTGTTTTATTGAGAAATGGCTATTAACGCTAACCTTACCGGCTATATTATTGTTCCCGGAGATCCTGAATATCCATGTGCGCGGAGAGTATTTAACACTCTTTTTTCAGAATATCCACAGGTTATTGTATACTGCCACTCAGCCTGTGATGTAGCCAATGCCTTGCACTGGGCCCGCGCCTGCAACGTACCGTTTCGCATCAGATGCGGCGGCCATAGCTACGAAGGTTTTTCAGTTCTCAACGGTGGTCTGGTTATTGATATCAGTTGCCTGACTGCTATCAACATAGACCCCTGTAACCAGACAGCACAGGTCGGAGCAGGCCATACGCTGCTAGCTCTGTATACAAAGTTAGCGCGGCTGGGCGTCTCGATCCCTGGTGGTACCTGCCCCGGTGTCGGCGTCAGCGGTCTTACTTTGGGCGGTGGTTTCGGCATGCATACCCGGTTATGGGGCATGACCTGCGATAACTTAACGGCGTTGGAAATGATTGATGCCGAGGGGCGATTAATCTATGCTGATGAGAATACCAATGCTGACCTGTTCTGGGCGTCACGCGGCGGTGGCGGTGGCAATTTTGGCATCGTTACAGCCTTTACCTTTCGCCTGCACCCTGTTTCCTGTGTTTCAATCTTTGAAATCACCTGGGATTGGCAGAACATCGGTGAGGTAATCAATACCTGGCAGCACTGGGCACCTTTTACCGATAATCGCCTGACAAGCACTCTTAAGATTCTAACCAGGGAAAAGGGAACGCTCACCGCTGCCGGCGAATTCCTCGGTCCTGAGGCAGAATTAAGACAGTTATTACAGCCTTTACTAACCACAGGTAAACCGGTTTCAACGGAAATAACTACCGTGCCCTTTATCATTGCCGCCTATCGCTGGGCAGGTTTCCCCGGTGACCCGGACCGCTGGCCCCGCGCGCCTGTCCCCTTTAAAAATACCGGTTCATTCGCCTACGACAGTTTGCCTGCCAGCGCCATTGATGTTATTGTTAACAAACTCAGCACTTCACCCACGCAGGAGAACTGGTTGACCCTGCAGGCGTTAGGCGGTGCCGCCGCCAGGCTTTCCTCGTCGGCAACTGCCTATCCGCATCGTCAGGCCCAATTCGCCCTGCTTTATGATTCTTTCCCCCAGCATTACTGCCAGGTGCAGGAAAACATTGATTGGGTCGAGGGCTTCCGGACTGCCATGCTGGCCTACACCCGGGGCGCCTATGTAAACTTTCCTGACTGCGCTATTCAGGATTGGCCGTGTGCTTATTATGGAGAAAACCTTATGCGGCTGATGCAGGTAAAAGAAAGGTATGATCCCCATAATGTATTCCATTTTCCCCAAAGTATCCCTTTGTTAAATAAAGCTGTCCCCGGTTAAACTGGCTTTAAAACTGCAAAGCAGCCGGCCACAGAACAGACATGACCAGCCGCCCCTGCAAGCTATACCTCTTGCTTATTTGCTGCCGGCTGCCAGTATTTGTCCACATCACTGATCAGATTGTTGATATGCTCAATCATAGCTGTCCGGGCTTTGTCACCATTACCGCTCCTGATGCTTTCAGCAATTTTTTGATGATCAACATGAACAAGGCTGTGAACCTGGAGCCGGATATGTTCCAGTACCGGCGACAGCTGGGTATCCTGTCTGATCAGACTGATGGCCGCAGCCAACACCCGATTCCGGGCCATATTGACAATAATATTGTGAAACACAACATCCTCAGCCGCCAGGGCCGCATGTAAAGCCTGAATTTCTTCCGGTTTAGCATTTTGAGCCGCCAGGTAAGCAAGTTCACCTTCAATAGCCCTGCGGGCAATTAACACCTCGAGCAGCTGTTCCCGGGTATGGCCCTGCACGGCAGCCAGCAATTCCTCACCCTGCTTTTGGCGGCGCTCTTTGCCTGCCAGATCCTCAAGCCGCTCACTCCCGCTGCCTGACAGCTTCCGTCCCTGAAAACCTGCCTTTTCAGTCCAGCCGGCAATATCCATGTCCCGCAATATTCTGCCGACGGTAGCCTCACTGAAAGAATACCCCAGCGACTGCAGCTTAACGGCAATAGAACCGCACCCCATCGGCCGGCCGTTAGATTCATTTATGATTGAGAGTATATCATACTCCAGATTTTCTTTATCACTAAGTGCCACGCGTCTTCCCCCCAGGAATAATACTGGTGGTTTACATTCTAGATAGTGCAAGTTAATTCCTTCTCCGCCAAGCTTGGCTAAAGGTTTCCTATATCTGCTTTGCTTTTTATAATCTCTGACAAACAAAAAGTCTCTCATGCAGCAAGCTGCATGAGAGACTTTAGCTTCCAGCTTACAACAGGAATATCGCTACAATAGTTGTTGCGATAAAACCTAAAACGACAGGAATAAAGTTCTGCCGCGCTAAGTCAATGGGATTAACACCGGTTATGGCAGCAACAGGAATCAGCCCCCAGGGAATGATGGTTCCGCCTCCGGTCCATACCCCGGCAATCTGCCCTAACGCTGCCAAGGTTGCTTTATCCAGCTGAATGGCTTTGTCAAACGTGGCAGCAACCGCACCAACAAGCGGCAGCGGGGAAAAACCGGAACCGTCAAGACCAACAACAATACCGGTGGTTAAACTGACGGTGGCCACAAACCCCTTATTAAGAGGGACAGCCTGTGATAAGGCTAAACCGAAATCTTCAAGAAACCCGGTTGCAGCCTGGGTGTCAAGGATTGTCCTGGCAAGCTCTCCCTTGCCGAGGAAAAAGAAACCACCGATAATAATGACCGGAGCAAAAATTTTAATCCCGAACATAAACCCGTCACGGACATAGTCAGTAATTTTTTCAAACCCTTCCCAGCGGTACTTTAACAAAGTGCCCAGTGTCAGAATTAAAACGGCAGTTGCCCCCAGCAGCGCGGTTGCATCTCCGCCGCGGAGCTTAAGCACCCACATAGCGGCAACATCCAGGGCGAAAGCTGCCGGGGTAATAATCGCCAGGAAATAGGATACCCAATTTAACTCCCGCTCAACCTCCTGGGCGGTTAGGGCTGCCTGTTCAGTGACAATCTGCCCGGGGTTGCGGGCCATGCTGCGCTTAAGCATAATATAGGCCGCAACGGTGGTCACCAGCCCCATGGTAATGGCCAGAGGGACACTGGCGGCAATGACCGGTGAGGGATCGGCAAAGCCGGCCGCTTTAGCGGTTATCGTCGGCGCTCCCTGAATTACATAGTCGGTTGACAGGGCAATCCCATGACCGAAAAGATTCATCGCCACGGCTGCCCCCATGGCCGGCAAACCGGCACGGATGGCAGCCGGAACCATAATAGCACCAATCAGGGCCGTGGCTGGTGACGGCCAAAAAAACCAGGATGTCAACAGCATAGCAATACCAATTGTCCAAAAGGCAATATCCGGGTTAATCATAAGCCGGGCCGCAGGCCGCATTACCAAATAGTCGGCACCGGTGTCACTAAGTAATTTAGACAGGGCCACAATCAGAGAAATGACAACAATGATGCCCCAAAACTCATTACCGGCCACGATCAAAGCAGTAAAAACTGTACTGACACCGCTGATAAAACTGTTTTTTACCAGCCAGCCAACAGACAGCAACCCTAAAATACAGGGAATGACCGGATCTTTTCTGAGAGCCATAACTACAATGACGACGCCGACCCAGAACAAAAACAACCAGTGAGCAGCTGTCAACTCTACTGTCATGACAATACCTCCTCATTGCCGCTGATGGGTGTCGAAAACAGGCCGGCCAAACCGGCTGCTGCAACCCGGGCTTTAATTGCCGCTATGTCGGTGGTATATAAACCCTCTGCCTGCATCCGTTGAAAATAATTAGCACCGGAGAAGGTGTATTTCTTGGTAATCCCCTCTTTAGTCTGCATCCGTTCCCGGACATGGGCAATGGCATCCCCGCAGGCAATGCTGGCAGGCAGCTCAACCGGAGCCTGCCCCAGAGCCAAACGGGCTGCATTATGACCGGCCAGCGTACCGGTAACAATAGCTTCCGTATGCCCAACCAGCAGACCGGCCTTTTCACCCCCGCAAAATACATTGGCTAATCCTTCTACCTTCAGGGTATTATCCCGGGGCAGCATCCCAAAATAGCGCATTGAGTTGCCGATATCGCCGGCGTAGGGATCTTCATAGCGGGCATTGGCGCAGCCCGGGATCTGCCGCAGTATTGCCAGCGGATAGTAAGCGGTCATTAGTTTAGCATGACCAGTATCCAGCAAGACTATGTTCTCAGCGAATTCCTTTAGCGCGTACTGCTGGCAGGCCTTCTGGCCGAGGGAGTCCATACTCTTGCGCAAAGCCGGCGGTACGGGGATAACACAAACCCCGTTTTTGTTCAATTCTTCCCGGACCGCAGGTGACAAGGAGTCCTTATGCAGCTTGCAGGATCCGCTCATAGCGCCAAATGTCCCGTCCGGCTTTTCACCGATGATTTCCTTAATACCGGCTCTGGCGGCAATACTAAGCCGGGGCCCAAAAGTCGGACAGCGATAGATACACATGGCACAGCCATTGCCGTATTTCATACAGTTGCCCTGAGGGCCGGCAGTGCCAGAGACATCCACAAAAACATCCCCAGTTAGTTCTATCGTTTCAGCACCGGGAAAAACATCGGCAATCACTTTCGTAATGCGGCCGTCAACCAGCTCAAGGTCTTTTACACGGGATTTTAAATAAATATGGATGCCGGCAGCAAGCAGGGCTTTCTTAACAGCCGGTTCAATTGTCGACACATCATATAAATTAACATTTTTGTGACCGGGAAATTCAATGTTCTTATGCCGGGAATGGGCATCACAGATTGCAAACAGATCACCACCGCCCATGGCAATCATTTCTTCAGTAGCAGTAAAGCGGCCATTATTACGCATGATACCGCCGACAAGCCCGGTACCAAGGAGCATATCAGCCCTTTCCAACAGATGAACCTCACAACCAGCTTTCCGGGCGGCAAGGGCAGCCGCCGTGCCAGACCAGCCGCCACCAACAATTACAACTTTTTTCATAATAAATCCCCCTAAAGTATTGTGAAAAATAAATAAGAGTAGATTCAGAACGAATTCCGAATCTACTCTGCGCTGAGTAAATAGCAATCAGCAATCATCAGTCTGAGTGGCTGCCGGTAATAAAAACAGCAATGCCGCTGTAATCAGGCGACATTGCCACTCATCATTGATGATCGAATGGTGATTAAATTCTACTCAAAACGACAAATTCCTGCTGCGATTTATAAAAACAAATAAATATATTATGGTAATTTAATCTATTAATTTTTAACAAGATATAAAAATAATACTTGCAGAGCCAGGCATTTTTGTGTAGAATAAAAATATAATATTTCGCTCCTCATCAATAATGAGCTATATGTAATTTGCAGCTAGCGGT
This sequence comes from Bacillota bacterium, assembly GCA_023388195.1. Lineage (GTDB taxonomy): Bacteria > Bacillota > Negativicutes > Sporomusales > Sporomusaceae > Sporomusa. Next base: position 12,294 of record JAEWGR010000005.1, on the reverse strand, counting down.
CACAAAGACGTGCCGACTCAGAACAGATCTGAGTCGGTTTTTTTATTGAGAAATTACGCTATTGTGGTTCCGGTTTGTAATAGTCCCGGGCCGCAGCCAGTATGGGATCAGCTACTGCAGAAAAGGGTATTACACCACTTAGCTACTCATCAATGATGAGGTAATTAATTTCCGAACTCACACCGGCCGGGCTGAGGCCGGACTATTAAAGGAGGTTCCCACCATGGCACTTGCTATTGCCAGCAAATTTGACCGGATTCCTTATGCCGGAATCCGGAAAGTATTCCAAAAGGCTAACGAACTGGAAGCCCAAGGTCAAAAAGTTGTTCACTTTGAGATTGGCCGGCCCGATTTTGATACCCCCCCGCACATCAAGGAAGCTGTAAAAGTTGCCCTGGACCAGGGTCATGTTCACTATGCGCCCAATAATGGCATTCCCGCTTTGCGCACAGCCCTGGCGATGCGGCTCCGGACCGATAAAGGGCTCACTTACGACAGCGACAACGAAATTATGGTGACAGCCGGCGGTCAGGAAGCCTTATATCTAACCTTTCTGAGCCTGCTCAATGAAGGTGATGAGGTCATTATTCCCGATTTGTGCTTTGGCCCATTCGCCCTGGGGATTATACTGGCAGGTGGTGTGCCTGTAAGGGTGCCGCTGCAGCCTGACAATAACTATGCCTATGATTTGACCGCAGCTAAACAGGCTGTTTCGCCCCGAACCAAAGCAATTATCGTCAATTCGCCCCATAATCCAACAGGCAGTGTGTTAACAAAAGAGCAATTAACTGCTGTCGCTGATTTTGCGATTACCCATGATTTGATGCTTATTTCCGATGAAGCCTATGACAAAATGCTGTATGCAGGCAGTTATATATCTCCTGCCGGTTTCCCGGGAATGAAGGAGCGAACCATCGTTTGCGGTACGTTATCCAAAACCTTCGCGATGACCGGGTGGCGCATAGGGTATATCGCCGCTCCGCCGGCAGTGATTGGGGCTGCCGTCCGGGCGCAGCAAAATGTAATGCTGTCCCTGTGCACCTTTGCCCAGCACGGAGCAGTGGCCGCACTCACAGAATCGCAGACCTGCGTTACCGCTATGATGCAGGAATTCGCACGGCGCCGCAAACTTGTTCTGGAAATGCTCAGACAGATACCGGGACTCGAATTACCCGGAACCCCCCAGGGTGCTTTTTATGCTTTTCCCCGTATTACCCTGCCCCGGATATCCTCGGCCCATGTTGCCGATTACCTGCTGAATCAGGCAGGCGTAGCCGTGGTGGATGGTTTGGCTTTTGGTGAAGGCGGCAATGGTCATTTCCGTATTTCTTATGCGGTATCATATGAAGACTGCCAGTTAGGGCTGGAACGCATTGCTGCTGTTATGAAGCAGTTGCAGAAAAAATACGGCTGAAAAAGAGGGATTTTATTATGGCTGTGATCGTTAGCGTAATGCCTAAATGGCGCTTCGACACCTCCAGTGTTGAATTACCGCCACACTGGGATTTCCGGTTTATCAATCCGGCTACCGATGCCGAATTAATTAACGCCTGCCGGCAGGCCGACTGTCTGCTGGTACCGGCCAGTTTCCCGGTCATCCATGCCGCTATGCTCCGCGAACTTGCGCATCTGAAACTAATTCAGACTGTCGGTGCCGGTTATGACCTCATTGACAGCATAGCCGCTGCCGAAGCTGGCATTCCGGTGGCAAATGTGCCGGGAGCCAATGCCAAAGCCGTTGCTGAGTTTACGGTAGGGTTGATCATCGCCCTGCAGCGGCAGCTCTGTATCGCCGACCGGGAAACCAAGGCCGGCCACTATACCGCCATCCGGCAGACACTGCTTAAAACCGGACTCAACGAAATCGCCGGCAGTGTTGTCGGCCTGGTGGGGCTAGGGGCTATCGGCTGCCAGGTGGCCAGAATTCTTACATTTTTGGGGGCTTCTGTATGCTACTATAGCCGTTCCGGCAGCACTGCGCCGGCGGAGGACCTGGCAATACCCTACCAACCTTTGCACGAATTGCTGGCAGCCAGCAATATCGTCAGCATCCATGTACCCTTAACCGCTGACACCCGGGGCTTACTTGGGCCCTATGAACTTGGTCTGATGCCACAGGGCAGTCTACTGGTCAATACCGCCCGGGGCGAAATCATTGATCAGCAGGCTCTGGCGGCAATACTGGAAACAGGCCACCTCGGCGGCGCGGCAGTTGACGTGGTATCACCTGAACCACCGCCGCCTGATCATCCCTTGCTAACCCTCTCACCGGCCGCCCGTGACCGGTTGTTGATCACACCACATATTGCCGGGGTTACCATCGGCGCTTTTCGGGATATGCTCCTCGGGGCACTTGCAAACATTGGCCGGGTCCTGGCGCAGGAGCACCCGCACAATGTAGTTAATGGCGTTGCGGTAAAAAATAAAGGCTACACCTAGTAGCTTGTCAGCCCTAATCCAGTGAATACTGACGGTCTATTTTCCGCAACCCTTCGTTGTCGTCAGTCGGCATACGGCCGGTATGCCTCCCTCCTCCGCCTTGGTTTGCGAAAAATAGCCTCGCCATTATTCTACCGTTTTAGAGCTGACAAGCTACTAGCAGAAAGGATGACAGATATGAAAAAAGTGTTAATAACCTCCAATGCCTTTGGCAGTCAGCTTGATACCAGACATCGTCAACAGCTCATAAGCTATTTGGAAGACAATGGCTGGCAGATTATCTGGAACCCCGGCACGCAGGCCATGAGTGCCGCCGATATTATGAAAATAAATGCCGAGCACCCGCTAACGGCAATTGCCGTTTATTCCAGCTCTGACGAGATCAGCCGTACCGTATTTGAGAATTGCCTCAGCCTCAAAGTAGTATCCCGGCACGGTGTGGGCGTCGAAAATATTGATCTGGCTGCAGCCCAAAAAGCCGGCGTACAAATAAAAACAACGGCCGACATGCCAGGCTATGAAACAGTCGCTGATCTGACTTTTGCCCTCATGCTCACGCTTGCCCGGCAAATACACATAATTGATGCCCAATTACGCCAGAATAACTGGTATCGTCCTGTCAGCAGCGATGTCTGGGGAAAAACGCTAGGTATCCTCGGGCTGGGTCGCATCGGCAAAGCCGTCGTTACCCGGGCGCAGGGCTTCGGTATGAAAATTTTAGCCTGCACCGGCCATCCGGACCAGGAATATTGTACTGCCAACAAGATTACACTTTGTTCCAAAGAAGAGCTGGTTGCCCAGGCAGACTTCATCACCCTGCACGCGACCCTACAGGAACAAACCCGGGAAATGATCAGTACCAGGGAATTCTCGCTGATGAAACCCACTGCCTTTCTTATCAATACCGCCAGATCGGGCCTTGTTAATCAGGCCGCCCTGCTGATCGCCCTGAAGACGAAACAAATTGCCGGTGCTGCCCTGGATGTGTTTGACATTGAACCGGCGGTCGACGATCTGCTGCTTAAGGAAAATCTTGCTAACCTTGTCGCCACAGCGCATGTAGGCTCCTATACCTTTGATTCAATCCGGCGTATGGATTTCCTGGTGGCGGAAAACATCGTTGCCGCCGGCAACAGTGCCAAACCGGCCCGGCTGCCGGCGAATTTCAATAAAAGCAGTTATTCTGATTTGAAAATTAGCTGATTTCAAGGAAGTGACAGGCTTGTCTTTCGATAGTATACCTATTCTTATTATCCTGGTACTGGCGATGGTTGCCAAAAACCAGTCGGTGGCTATGGCTGCTGCCATCTTGCTAATTATTAAGCTGCTTGGTTTCAGCTCATGGTTCTCTGTTCTGGAAAGCAAAGGGATAAATATTGGTATAACCATTCTGACCATCGCCATTTTGGCCCCCCTGGCCTCAGGCAAGATTACGTTACGTGATATGTCTGATGCGCTCATCAGTCCGGTGGGCCTGCTGGCCGTAATAACCGGTGTTTTTGCCGCCTGGCTGGGCGGCAAAGGGGTACTATTCTTCCAAACCTCGCCCGATACCATTACCGCTCTGATCCTGGGAACCATTGTTGGCATATCTTTTTTCCAGGGGATTGCCGTCGGTCCGCTGATTGCCGCCGGCATGCTCTCCCTGGTGGTGGGACTGTTCAGCAAATAACCACATCTTCGCAGCACCTTGACTGCCAGTTAAGAAAGGACTTGGCTTGCGCCAAGTCCCTCAGGACACCTTCAGAAGCCGCCTGTGCCCGTTGTTCTTACTTATGATCAAAACCTGGTATACTGTCCGAGCAAAAGCACCTTATAAAATCCGGCTTTTATAAGGTGCTTTTTGCTGTCAGTAACTACACCCTGAATTTAGTCACTGCTGTTTGCAAGTCCTGGGCCAATGATGCCAGGGCCTGACTGGAGGTAGCAATTTCCTCCATAGAAGCCAACTGCTCCTCGGTCGCTGCGGAGACCCCCTGCGATTCGCCTGCTGACTTTTTACTAAGATCATCAATTTTCTTAACTGAAGCCACAATTTGTTGACTGCCTGTGGCCATTTGCTGAATTGCCGCCGAAATTTCCTTCACCTGATCCGATACCTGATCCACCACTGCCATAATGTCCTTGAAGGCGATCCCGGCGGCATTAACTACTTCAGTTCCCCTGCGGACTTCCTGGGTACCTTCATTCATAGCCACTACCGCTTTTTCCGTATCTCCCTGTATCTCCCCTATAAGCCCGGCTATCTTCTTGGCCGCTTCCTGGGACTGTTCAGCCAGTTTCCGAACCTCTTCCGCCACCACGGCAAAACCCCGGCCCTGCTCGCCGGCGCGGGCCGCCTCAATGGCGGCGTTTAATGCCAGCAGATTAGTCTGGCCGGCTATACCGGAAATAGTATCAACAATCTGGCCAATCTCCCGGGACCGCTCGCCCAGCTTGACCACTACCCGGGCGGAAGTATTGACAGTATCCTCAATTTGCTTCATTTGACTAACTGCTTTTTCCACTTCTTTGTCACCATTTTTGGCTTTATCCGCGGCCTGAGCCGACTGGTCAGATACCTCATTGGCATTAGCGGCAATCTGCTGAATTCCCGCTGACATCTGTTCCACAACAGCCGAGGTGTCATTGGCGGCTTCCATTTGGGCAGTAGCCCCGGCCGCCACATCGGTAATCGCGGTGGCAATCTGGTTGGAGGCCTGAGCCGATTGCTCGGCATTTGCCGTAAGCTCCTCACTGGAGGCGGCCACCTGCTCGGCATTAACGGTTACCTGCCTGATCAATTCCTTAAGCTGCGAAACCATCGTATTAAAAGCCGCTGCCAGCTGACCAATCTCATCCTGCCGCTCAATTTTTATATTTTCAGTCAGATCCCCGGCGGCAACCTTCCGGGCGACCACGGCCAGGGCATTAACCGGCCGGGATATGCTGCGGGCCGCCAAAAAGCCGATAACGATCCCTATTATGGTGGCAAACACAGCCGCAATGATTGCTGCCATCTTCGCCTGCCGGGCATTGGCAACAGCCCCATCCAAGGCATTGTTAATTTGCTTGGTCCTGAACTTGGTATGTTCCACAAGCTGGGCATCCAGGGCCTTGGCTATTGGCCCCATTTCCTCACTCATGACTTTCAGGGCCTCATCGCGCTTGCCTGCCTGAAGCAGCGGCACAAACTTCTTCTCAGCCAGTTCTGTATATTTACTATCCAACGCTTTGGTATCTTCCGCATGTTTACGGCCTTCTGCGGAGACAACCGACATTTTAATCAGTTCCTCTTCACTGGCAGTCGAAGCCTTACTGGCTTGCTGCCAGGAATCATAAAACTGACGGTCACCATAAATAAACCAGCCCCGCAGGTAAGCTACCTGGGCTGTGGCATTGTAAGTAATGTCATTTGTTTGCAGCAACAAGGGCAGCATGGTGTTTTTAAGTTCAAGATTTTCGCTCACAGCATCATCCACCATCCATATAGTGTACGTAAATCCTGTGGCGGCCACGGCTACAACCAGCAAAAAATAAATAATCATTTTTGTCGCTAGATTCATCTTCATAATTCCCGCTTCTATATTATTAGAAACGGCTTCGCCTCCTTTGTTTCGTAACATTACCCGGCATTGACTCACTGGCAATACATTTGTCTACTCTACGCAACACATTTTTTTCTGTCGTTAGCAATAACCTTTTGCAACAAAACCTCCTCTGAACTTTACTAGCGCGATATTCAGCCCATTTCAAAGAAAGTAATGTAACACAATTGATTTGTGTTACATTACTTTGGCTTTCTGGAGGCAAGTTATTATATAATTACATGTTAGAAACATGATTGAGGATGTGAGACGCCGTGGAATATGTTGAACCAATTCGCGATAAGCAACAAATTGATGCAGTAAAAAATTATTTAAAAGAGCAGAATTTGCGTGACTATCTTCTTTTTGTTCTGGGGATTAACAGCGGTTTAAGGATCTCCGACTTATTAGTTCTAAGAATAAGTGATGTAAAAACAAAAGACAGGGTGATCATTCGCGAAAAGAAAACTGGGAAGAAGAAGGACTTCCCGCTTTCTGATACCTGCAAAAAGACTATAAGTGAATACCTTGCCAATATTAACGACGAGAATGACTGGCTTTTTAAAAGCAAAAAAGGCGAGCAGCCAATTACTCGCATTCAGGCCTACCGGATTATGAACCGTGCTGCACGGGCTGTCGGCATTCATGGAGCTATCGGCACACATACTCTCCGGAAAACATTTGGCTACTGGGCCTATAAAAGCGGCGCCGATGTAACAAAAATTCAAAAACTGCTTAATCACTCAGCGCCCAGCGTAACCTTGGCATACATAGGCATAACCAAGGATGAGTTAGATAATATCTATATCAACCTGAATTTGTAAATAAAATAGCAAAATTTGATAAAAAAAGAGGAAAAATGGTGAAAATCGCGTATTTTATATATTAGTTTAATTTAAAACGTGTAACACAAATCAATTGTGTTACCATAATTGGGTAAAGTAGTTCCCCCAAAAAGGCGCTCTCCTACATCATAAATTCATGGTCTTTATAAATAATCTTAACCATATATTTACTTTCCCTAATAAGCTTCTAATCTATTCTCACTACATAGCTCTACAACACAAAACAGCTGTTTGTCGTTAAGACAAACAGCTGTTTTTTCCTATAATACGGGGAGGAGGCAGGTCTGACGCAGACATCTCTCCCCCCTTAAATCTGTTCTTATCTATCCGAAATCATCGAACAAACATGTCGTATAGTGACAGAATTATTTCAATGAGAATTAAAATAATAATCGCCCACTCCAGCCGTGTGCCGCGCTTGGCATGTACCAGATTGGAGAACGCTTCTGTAATATCGAGGAGAATCTCGGTTTTTTGCCGGAGTTTTTCATAACGGTCTTTCAGTTCAAAAACCACCGACAGTTCATCATATAAAGCGGCTGCCTCCTCATGACTCCAGGTAATATCAGGATTATCCAGCAGCATAATATAAGAGATAGTATTCAGTTTAAAGCTAAGGATGTTGGCTGACATTTTAGCCAGATCCTCATCCGAAACCCCCAGTTCGCCGCGGTTAAGATTATTCACGACATTCTCAATCCGGTCAAGCAAGCTATCTACCTGGATTTCGTTTTTCTCCAAGGAAACCGATTTGGCCAAAACGATAGAGACAATATCCAGCTGATAATCACTTTGCGTACTACCAATCATATAATCATTATTGATGGCCGGCGGTTCATCCGGACTAATCTCCAGTTTGTAATCATCTTCATAGGCAAACACATTATCATCATTAATTTCCGGTTCCAGTTTTTTTATATATTGAACAACATCCATAATTTGATGATGCTGAAAATTGATAAATACCATACTGCCGAAGTAAAAAAGATAAACAATTTTATCTTCCGTATCATTTACAATACCTTGCAGTTGCTCGCCTTTAAGCACCAGGAAGTCTTCCCATTTATACTTGCGGCTGATACCAAAATGCTGGGATATTTTATTTAGATTTAATTCTTTACATAATGAAATTGCCTTAAAATCAGACGTCATGAACATACCCTCTCTTTAATTAAAGACATTAGCTGCCATTAACCAATTAAGTAAATTGAAAAAAATGGTTATCTCTATTATACTCGAAGTTTAATCAGATAGTAAGTGCCGAACAGCATAATGCCGACGAAGGGAAAATAAATTGAATGTTGAATATAAACTGCTAGAAGCTACCGGAGGAGAGAATGGACATGAATATTACTTTTTTTCTCATCCCCAAACATGAAGTAATCCATTTGCCTTTAAACAGTACCATGCGACAGGCACTTGAGAAAATGGAATATCATCGTTATACCGCAGTACCACTCATTGATAGCCAGGGAAAATATGCCGGTACCCTTACCGAAGGCGATCTGCTGTGGACAATGAAAAACACACCGGAGTTAACCTTTCCGGGCACAGAGAGGATTATGATCAAAGATATTCCGCAGCGCATGACGAATACACCGGTGCGAATTAACGCCGAAATAGAAGATTTGCTGTCACTGGCAATTGTGCAAAATTTTGTCCCCGTAGTCGATGACAGCGGTATCTTTATCGGCATTATCCGGCGCCGGGAGATTATCGAATACTATACAAAGCTGCCGGCACCAAATGAATATAACATCTAATGCTTTGACCGCAGAAAAACCGTCCGTAGCCGGACGGTTTTTTCCTTATACCCGAGTTACACAACTTGCGAAGCTGCCCGCTATAACGGCTCGGCTTCTGCCAGTTGCCTGATAGCCGCCAGCAGAACCTCAGTCCCGGCTGTAATATCGTCGATGCCGGCCCATTCGGCCGGGTTATGGCTGATCCCGCCCCGGCACGGAATAAAAATCATCCCGGTAGGTGTCATTTTCGCCAGATGCATGGCATCATGACCGGCGCCGCTTGGCATAGGCATATAGTCAAGCTGCAGTCCGTCACAGATACCCTGGAGCCGGCTTATCATCTCAACCGGAAGTTGTACAGGCTCTTCATTGCTCAGAAGCTCTACGTTAACCGCCACACCCCGCCGTACCTCCATTTTTTCGATCTCGCGGCAAAGTGTATCGACCACCCGCTGCTTGCTGTCCTGAGAAATGCTGCGGATATCAATGCCCAGTTCAACCTTGCCGGGAATGACATTCATAACGCCCGGTTCGGCTTGGATAATGCCGGTTGTTCCTACAGTGCCCCACGCCATTTGCTCGGAGGCTAACTGCTCAACAAGTAAAATAATCTCAGCCCCGGCGACCAGGGCGTCCTGCCGCAAATTCATCGGCGTGGCCCCTGAATGATCGGCCTGACCGGTAATAACAGCCCGTATTCGGGTTGGTGCGGCAATGCCGCTTACAATCCCAATCGTTTTGCCGGCTTTCTCCAGGACCTTGCCCTGCTCAATATGTAACTCCAAAAAAGCCTTAATCGGTGAAGCATAACGAGCTTCCCCTATCGCCTCCGGGGCAAGCCCCCTGCTGTGCATAGCCTCGGATAAAGTAATTCCTTCTTTGTCTGCCAGTTGTAAAGCCGTTACCGGCAAAACCCCGGCAAACGCCTTGCTGCCAACGGTAGCCAGCCCGAAGCGGCTGGATTCCTCGGCCGCAAAGACTACCACCTCCAGGGGATGCTCAGTCATAATCCCGGCATCGGCCAATACCTGTACGGCTTCAATAGCACCCAAAACCCCGATGATGCCGTCAAAATTGCCGCCATTGGGGACACTGTCAATGTGAGAACCGGTCATAACCGGCGGCGCCGACGGATTGCGCCCTTCCCGCCGGCCAATCAGGTTGCCGGCGGCATCACACCGGATCTGTAAGCCGGCCTGCTCCATAAAACGTATTACCAAAGAACGGGCCTGCCAGTCAGCATCACTATAAGCCAGCCTGGTAATACCGCCCTCCCGGGTCGCACCGATTGCCGCTATTGCCTGCAGATGAGCCTCTAGCCGTTTACTTGATACCAACTACTCCACCCCTCTTTTTATGGAAAAAGACACCTAACGGGTATCCGCAAGGCGCCTTTGCCATTTTTACTTTATTATAATACACGCTATTATGTAACTTGGCAAGTTAATTAGAAATAACTACACTGATTTAATTACTCTCACCCATCCAGGGAAACCGGTTGTAAGGGTGCAGAATAAATTCCGGATATAGAGTATCCACCTGCCCGGCCAGCCACTCGGGCACCACAATACAGACAACAGGCAGCGCCAGGTGGGCTGCCACCGCCTGCACCAGGGCAATGCCTGTTTGCACATGGTCAACAGTTGTAGCCGCCCCCAGATTGGCATTGCTGATCAATCCGGATATTTTCAGCCCCGATACGCGCTCAAGCCGCTGCCTCATGGCGATAACAGCGTCTACCGTGTTGGTAAAGGGACGGTAGCCATTGACAACAAGCAGCGCCTCATACGTGCCGGCAATAAACCGTTCTTGAAACTGAGCCAGCACGATAGCGGATTCCCCGCCGCCAACATCCATGACAACCCGGTAATCCTGCTGACACAGTACCCGGCTCAGAGCCTGGGGCAATACCGGTAATTCGGCCTGGGCGAAGCGCTGATCAGCGGCAATAACCTCAACCCCGCTGGTTGTTAATAGCTGCCGGTGGTCACGGGTATGAAAAAAGGGCTTTACCAGATCCATATCGACAATGGCCGTTTTCTGGCCAAGCTGCTTTGTCTGCAGGGCCCAGTTGATCGCCAATTCGGTTTTGCCGCTGCCAAACTCCCCTAAAAAGACCGTTATCCGCGCGCCCTGTTGTAAAAAATTACTGTCAGCCTGCATAGCCGCACCACCTTACTTTTTGTGTGATAGATACCTGACCGGAAAAGAAAAGCCGGGGCTACGGTGCCTGTCACCTGCCCCCGGCTATAACCCGATAGGTTACTGTTTATGATCAAGCACAAACTGGCGGCCACGCAGCACAGCCTGCATATTAGGTTCTACCACTTCCGGTTTTTTGGCAAAATTTTTGGCCAAGGTCGCCCGGACGGCATCAAGCGGGACCATATCGGTCGCCCCAATCAGCGCCCCCAGGGCAATCATGTTGGCGTACCGGGCATTGCCAGCCGCCAGCGCCAATTCATGTAACGGCACATAATAGGCCTCAACATCTGTCCGTGAGACAGGCTCCTCAATCAGAGACTGATTAACAATAACCACACCGCCGGCCCGGACAGTTGACTCATATTTAACAAGGGACGGCTTATTCATAGCCACAAACAGGGTAGGCTGAGCAATTACCGGTGAACCGATAGCCGCTGGCGAAACGATAACCGAGCATGCTGCCGTGCCGCCCCGCATTTCCGGGCCATACGCCGGCATCCAAGATACCTCCTGGCCTGCCAGCATGCCCGCATAGGCCACCAGCCGGCCAATCAGCAATACGCCTTGCCCACCGAAACCCGCACACAATACCTCATGGGTCATCATTGCTTGCCCTCCTCATCCTTATAAACCCCCAGGGGGAAGTACGGCATCATGCTTTCTTCAACAAATTGATTGGCTTTTACCGGACTCATACCCCAGTTAGTCGGGCAAGTCGACAGAACCTCCACCATCGTAAAGCCCTCACCCCTGATTTGCCGTGTAAACGCTTCTTTGATGGCAGCCTTGGCTTTATTAACATGTGCCGGTGTATTGACGGCAACCCGGGCAATATACTTCGGCCCGTCAAGGGTGGCCAGCATCTCCGATACCCGTATGGGCCGGCCGGCTTCTTCGTTTTTCCGGCCAAACGGCGAGGTGGCAGTCACTTGTCCCTCCAGGGTCGTAGGCGCCATCTGACCGCCGGTCATCCCATAGATCGCATTATTGACAAAAATGGTGGTGATCTTCTCACCCCGCATGGCGGCATGAACAATTTCCGCACAACCGATAGCGGCCAGGTCACCATCTCCCTGGTAGGTCAGAACCACAGCATCCGGGTGCACCCGCTTTACAGCCGAGGCTACCGCCGGTGCCCGCCCATGAGCGGCCTGAATGGTGTCCATGGCAAAATAGTTGTGCGCCAATACCGAGCAGCCAACAGGCTCCACCAGGATACCTTTTTCCAGAACGCCAAGCTCGTCCAGAACCTCAGCCACAAGCCGGTGAATAATACCGTGATGGCAACCAGGACAGTAATGGGTTGACGTATCTTTAAGGCCCGGGGTTATCGCAAACAGCTTTTCCTGCATCCTAGTTGCCTCCTTTGTTTACAATCTCTACGATCTGTTGATACAACTCGTCGGTGGAAGGAATATTGCCGCCCGTCCGGCCATAGAAGTAAACCGGCTTCCGGCAGCGGATGGCCAGCTCCACATCTTCAACCATCTGGCC
>JAEWGR010000185.1 GCA_023388195.1 Bacillota bacterium | reverse complement strand
ACAGAGATATATAGAAAAGGTGGGTACATAATGAAAAAAAGTCTCGTAGCACTCAGTCTGGTCATCGTTTTTCTGTTTGCCAATACGCTTTTTGCCGCCGCCGGCAATTTTAGCGACATTCCTCTTGGCCACTGGTCTTATGACGCGGTTAGTCAGCTGGCGCAAGCCGGTATGATCGAGGAAACTCCCCGGAACGGGAAAATCCTGACCCGTTATGAGATGTCGCTGCTGGTGGCCAATGCCCTGACAAAAGCGGAAAAAGCAGAGCCCGGGACCCGGGCTGTGCTTGACAGACTGGCAACTGAGTTTGCCAGGGAATTAAACGATTTGGGCGTGACCGTGAAGGCGCAAAAAGATTCAGGCGACAACAGCCTGAAGGTTTCCGGCCTGGCCCGCATCCGGCATGAATGGACCAAAAATCCCCGGGCCTTAGCACCGCTTGATCCGGATTACTACACCGGCAAGCCGGCCGACAAATCGGAAATTCGGGCGCTGTTATATGTGATGCTGGATAAAAAATTTGATGAAAATAACTATTTTCATGCTACTATCGGCAATGAGTCTATTGCCGGCGATGCCAGTACCGACAGCCCGTCCCAGTTTTTTGAGGGCTATTATGCCAGCAGAAACCGTGATTTTGAGTGGGCGGCGGGAAGATTTACACCTACAATCGGCAAAGGGCTGCTATTTAGCGCACCCTATCTGGATGGCGGCAGGGTGAGCTTTGGCAAAGCGGTGAAAACGACAGTGATTGCCGGCAAGAAAACGGATTTTTCCTGGCTGCTGGCTGATTCACAGGTTAAACTGAATAAAAACACGAATATGCTGGTTGCGTATACGGCTGACAAACATAAACAATACTATGATTCAAAAGCGGTGGGTTTTGAATATACGGGAATTCGGGCCCTAAAGCTGCAGAGCGAATATGGTGTGAACACGGCGGACGGAGCGAAAGCTGCCAATGGCGGCAGTTCACCGCGCGGAATGTACCTGAAGGCGCAATATAAAGGGGCAAACCCGCTGGCCATTGGTTCCACCGGGGCCTGGATCGGTTTCAGGAAAGGGGACAATGGTTTTGACGCACTCCAGTATACCGGTGCCGGAACTGCCCCCAATAACTGGACATATCCTGCTCAGGGCAGCAGTGTTAACGATGTCAAAGGTTTTGATTATGGCTTCGAAATGACGGTTGCCCCGCAGGCTATGCTGCAAATCATATATGGCGATCTACAGGCCGTAAAAGTAGCCGGTAATGTGGATAAGAAAAATCAGAGCTTTTTAGTCACCCAGTTAACCTGGCTTTTTTAGCCACTATAATACGTTTGTCATCATATTTTAAGGGAGTGTTGATATGAAAACACCACAGGAATTACTTTTGGAACGTAAGACCAGGGTCCATAAAGCCATCGCTTTGGAGAAACCGGACAGAACCCCGGTCATAATTATGGCCGATTCTTTCTGCGCGAACCATATGGGGGTCAGGATGGCCGATTTTTGCGCAAGTATCAGCCTGCAAAATCAAACTATATTAAACTCAGCAAAAGCACTGGGCGATATTGACGGCATGAATGCCCCTTATGCGGCCGGTCCGCTGTTTCCGCTGCTGTTTATGACGCATGTGAAGCTGCCCGGAAAGGAATTGCCGGCAGATTCTCTATGGCAGCTGGATGAGAAGGAAGTCATGACAGTAGAAGACTATGATACGATCCTCAATCAGGGCTGGGGCCCGTTTATGCAGGATTATCTGGTAAACAGACTGCATTATCCGCTGGCCCAGACCATGGAAGATCTGGCGCAAACGCCGCAGTTTGTAAAAAACTTTGAAGATGCCGGGTATATGATTTATTCGCCTATTATTGGTGTTGCCGTACCGGAGCTTCTTGGCGGCGGCCGCTCCATGCCGAAATTTATGCGGGATTTATACAAAATTCCCGACAAAGTGGAAGCGGTTCTTGATGTTATCCAAAAAGAATGCCTGGAAACGCTGCGCCAGCAAATAAGAGCGACTAACGCGTCCATTGTTTTTATGTCTCCGGCTCGCGGGGCCAGTGAGTTTTTCTCGCCCAAACTATGGCAGCGGTTCACCTGGAAGTATCTGAAAGAAACAGTAGACGTTATCCTGGAAGAGGGAGCCGCCGCCGATATTCATATCGACTCCAACTGGGCGCGGGACCTGGAATACTTCCGGACCTTGCCGAAAGGAAAATGCATTTTTGAGACCGATAATGCCACCGACATTTATAAAGTTAAGGAAGTCATCGGTGACGTCATGTGCATTAAGGGGGATGTTCCGGCCGCGAAGCTGACACTGGGTACCCCTGATGAGGTATATGACTATTCCTCCCAGCTAATAAGGGATATGGGGCCAGGCTTTATCCTCTCTTCCGGCTGCTCGATACCGCCCAATGCCAAGGTGGAAAACGTTAAAGCCATGATTGCCGCCGCTACCGGCAAATGAACCTGTTGCCGTAAAACTGAAGCTTCTGAGCGTCTACTCCATCTGAACTGACGCCGCCGATAGCGGCGGGCACCTTAACTCGCCCGCTGAGACAACTGAGAGCCCTCGTAATCGCAGGCCTGTGATTACGGGGGCTTTGCCGTGTTTTCCCGGTATTTGGCCGCCGGCAGGCCGGCCTGAAGTCTGCATAAATATTTGTGATTTTTTTATTTTGTTGCCAGTCACAGGATATTCCCGCCTTAAGGCGAAATGACTCAATATGCAAATGGTTGTAGGAGGATCAGGTATGCCTGAGGGCGGTACAATGAAAAACTTATCAATAAAGGCGCACTTATGGATTGCTTTTGCCATTATTCCGTTGATCCCCGTAGTCTTTCTCAGCAGCCTGCTGTTGCTGCAGTCACAGGCAATCCCGTTGCAGTCGGTAATTTTGAGTGTTGTTGTTACGTCGGTTTTTACCCTGTTATTAGGTTATTTTCCGGCCCGGAGGATAACGAGTACAATACAAATCCTCCTGGAATATATTCAGGCCGTCATTAGCAGCGAGGATGAGATCAATCCGGTCAGCTTTCCTCGCTTTGCGCCGCAGGAATTTCATTTTATGGCCGGAAACTTTTTTATTATGGCCCAAAAAATCAAGGAAAGCCGGCAGGAACTGATCAAATTGAATACCGAACTGGAACAACGGGTTGAGGAACGGACGATGAGTTTGCTGCGCACCAACCGTGAATTGGCGATTTTAAATCAGCTAATTACCCCGACGGCACCTGTGCCGGGAGGCGCCGATATTATTGGGGGGTGTGTGCGCCAGTTTTACGAGTTATCAGGGGTACATGTGAAATTATATCTTACAAAGCCGGTGTTCTCTCTGCTGGGAGCCTATGAAGAGATGGTCAGAGCCGGTGATAACGAAACCGGCGACAGAATCAGACAGGCCAATGCCCACCGTTACTATGTCCAGCCGATCCGGTCTGGCAATACCACTTTCGGCCACCTGGTGGTGGCCAATTCGCCGCTCAGTGAGGCCGACTGCCAGTTTCTGCAAACCCTGTCGCACTCGGCAGGCATAATTATTCAAAAGGAAATGTTATCTCTGACATTGCAGCAAAATCATGCGGTTTTAAAAGCCGTACTGGAGAGCATGTATGATGCCATTACCTTGATTGATAAAAAGCGGGAGGTCGTGTATGCGAATGGCCGGATGGCCAAACTGCTGGCTATACCCCGTGACAAGATGCGGGGGTTGCCGGAAGCGGATATTTTTGAGGTGATTGCCGGCCGGCTGGCCGATTCGGACCGGCAAATCTTTGAGCAAGTGAGACAGGGCAACGGCATATTCCGCTTTAAAATGAATCATGGCGATACACAGCGGCACATCATGCTGTCCGCTTTTCCTGTTACCGACGATGAACACCATATTATCGGCAAGGGGCTTGTCTGGCGGGATGTTACTAAGGAACACGAGGTGGATAAGCTTAAAAGCGATTTACTGTCTATGGTGTCCCATGAATTTAAAACCCCGATAACCAGTATAAAAGGCAGTGTGGAAACCTTGCTGCGGGTCGACACTGACTGGGACGAGGATTTTAAACAGGAAATGCTGACCGGGATTCATGAGGATATTGACCGTATTCAGGAACTGGTTAATGACTGGCTGGACATTTCCCGCATTGACGCCAAAGCAATCAGCCTGGACCGGGAGCCGGTACGACCGGGCACGGTGGTTGACCAGGCTGTCAGAAAGCTGCCCAAACACTTTGCCAGCGGTGTGCGGATTGAATCAACAGTGGACGAAAGCCTGCCGTTGCTGTATGGTGACCGGGTACGGCTGGGCCAGGTTCTGTCCAATCTGTTTACTAATGCCATCCGTTATAACGTGCGCAGCCCGCATATTACTATTTCGGCTGATTGTGATGAGGAGTATGTTCATATCCGTGTAGCCGACAACGGGATTGGGATCAACGAAAAGCACCTGACAAAAGTATTTGACCGTTTTTATTGTGTTGATACCGGCCGCGAACGGCCCAGCGGCGGTACTGGTCTAGGTCTGACAATCTGCAAGGGGATTGTTGATGCCCATCAAGGACGGATCAGTGTGGAGAGCTGTGAAGGAACCGGCAGTATTTTTACCGTTTCCATACCTAAATACAGAGGCAGTGGTGGTAACTATGAAAAAATGTAGAATATTTATTATTGATGATGAGCCCAAAATATTGCGCTTTATTGCCGCTAACCTCAAGTCACTGGGCTATGAGCCCCATATATTTCAAAATGGCACCGATGCGCTGGCCAAATTTGATCTGCTGGACCCGGAGCTGATTCTGCTTGATCTCATGATGCCCGGCCTGGACGGTCTGGCGGTGCTGAACCGGCTGCGTACGTTTACTAATGTGCCGGTGATTATTCTGACTGCCCGTGGTCATGCAACCGATAAAGTACAGGGACTCAACATGGGCGCTGATGATTATCTTACCAAGCCGTTTTCACTGGATGAGCTGTTTGCCAGGGTTAAGGCCGTGCTGCGGCGTTCTGCCGGCCGGGTTGAAAATAACTATATGACCAGTGAAATAAAAAATGGCGAGATTACTGTTAATCTGGCCCAGCGGCGGGCCTGGGCCGGCGACCGGGAATTGAGGCTGACGGAAACAGAGTATAATCTGTTTTCGCTGTTGATGGCTAATGCCGGTAAGGTATTGACCCACGAGCAGCTCCTTACTGATGTGTGGGGCAGCGAATACCGCGATGATGTGGAATATCTGCGGGTAGCCATTGCCCGGATACGCCAGAAGATTAAGAGTGTAGATGTTGACGGTGGTTTTATTGTAACCTATCCAGGCGTTGGCTATATGATTCCCAATATAGAAGAGGAAAAGAACCACCTGTGAATTGGAATGCTCCCTGTCAAGCCGGCAGGGAGCATTGTTATTCTAACTATAAGGCGGGTTTGTTATTTTTTTGTAATGTTGAAGTTATTAGTTTTATGCGAATTTAATGATTAATGCGTTAATATAGAATTAACCAGTAAAGTTCCAGGAAGCGCCTGAGCTTTGCCTAGTATGCAAACAAAAAAAGGAGGACCAATTATGAATCTGTCTTTGTGGTGTGAACATGATGAAAAGACTTCAAAATACAGTACGGTCAAGTACAGTTTTGAAGACAAGGAAGTACTGCTAAGGGTGCAAACCTGGGTTTGCCCGGTCTGCGGAATTCACGGCTCAAATACAGAATTGGCTCAGGCGGCAGAGTCGCAAAATTAATTGGTAGCAAGGAATAGCGCATTTTAGGGGGAATTATTTGTGAAAAGTGATGTAGAAATTGCTCAGGAAGCCAGAATGAAGCCCATTGCCGAAGTAGCCGCAGAACTAGCGATTCCGGCCGAAGAATTAGAACTCTACGGCAACTACAAAGCTAAAGTTTCTCTTAAGACCTGGGAA
>JAEWGR010000183.1 GCA_023388195.1 Bacillota bacterium | reverse complement strand
AACTGAAGATTTATGGCATACAGCTGGTAGCGGTGGAAGCTTTAGCGGCAACGGCAAAAAAAACAGTGAGCAGGGAAGAAGCGTCGCTGCCGCTGCCAGGCCAGGAGAAAACAGCCAAAAGGCAGGTGCTTGATGCCGGTATGATCAGACAGGCCGCTCAGAGCGGGGCGAACAACATCAAGGTACCTCCGGGCACAATTATTACCCCGTTGGCTCGTGATGTAGCCGGCGAATGTGGTGTTGAGCTTGTTTACAGTTAGACAAAGAGGGTGAAAAGATGTGGGTAGGAAAGATAATCGGCACACTGGTGGCTACACCCAAGGACGACAGCCTGACAGGCAGTAAACTGCTCATTGTGCAGCCCGTAAAATTCGGCAGCCGTCCGGCCGGCAATCCGATTGTGGCAGTAGATACAATCGGCGCCGGCACCGGTGAGACTGTCCTGGTTGTTGACGGCAGTTCCGCCCGGCATGTGACAGGCAACCCGCAGGCAGCAGTGGATGCGGCCATTATTGGAATTATTGACAGTATCGAGATCAAGCAAAGCTTACTTGAGGAGTAGTGGGCTATGAAGGTATATACCAAGACCGGTGATGAAGGAAAAACCAGTCTGCTGAGTAAAGAGCGGGTATTCAAAGACAGTCTCAGGGTACACGCCTACGGTACTGTTGATGAGGCGAATGCGGCCATGGGGCTGGGTAAGTCTTTGACCGACCAGCGCTGGGCAACCGATATTATTCATAGCATTCAGGAGGAATTAATCCTGCTGAATGCCGATTTGGCAACAGATACGCTGACAAACAACAGCGGCTATCGCATTACCGCCACCCAGGTAGAGCGGCTGGAAGCCATCATTGATTCCTTGGAACAGCGGCGGATTCCACAGCCGTATTTTGTTACCCCGGGGGGGACGACAGCCAGCGCGGCTTTTGATTTGGCCCGTACCATTGTCCGGCGAGCCGAACGGTGTATTGTCAGACTCAGGCGCACCGAAACCGTGCCGGCACCGGTTGCGCTGTATCTGAACAGGTTGTCGGATTTGCTCTATGTGCTGGCAAGATGTGTGGAGCAGGAGGCGCTGATTGCCAACGTGACCACTGCTGTATTGCAGGTTCTTCAAAGCCGGAAGCAATTTGACGGGGGGAAGAATGCTATGTTGGAAAAAGCCAGGAAAATGGTGGCTGCTGCTGAAAAGAAGGCAGTGGAAATCGGGGTGCCGATGGTCATTGCTGTTGTGGATAACGGCGGTCATCTGGTGCTGCAGGAACGCATGGATCAGGCTTTATTAGCCAGTGTATCGATTGCGCTGAATAAAGCATATAGCGCTGTTGCCCTTAAAATGTCGACCGAGCAGGCGGCCGGTGTGGCTCAGCCCGGTCAAATGCTTTATGGCTTGAATACGACTGACGGCTGCCGGCTGGTTGTGTTCGGAGGCGGTATACCGATTTGGGACAACGGCAGTTTAGTTGGTGCTATTGGTGTGAGCGGTGGATCAGTTGATGAAGATATAATCGTAGCCAAAGCCGGTCTGGCTGCCTGGTAATTCAGGCGGCCCGGAACGGAAGGAGGAAGATAAGTGACTATTGACCAAAGCTTAATTGCCAAAATTACGGCAGAAGTGATTGCCCGGGTACAGGAACAAAATAAAGAACCTGCCGGTATAAACGGTATTTTTACAACTATTGATGAGGCTGTGGCGGCGGCACGTACTGCCCAGCAGCAACTAAAAAAATTAACGCTGGAAAAACGGGAGTTATTGATTCAGGCCATGCGGCAGGCGGCGGCCGACAATGCCGGTTTGCTGGCGGAAATGGCAGTTAATGAATCAGGTATGGGCCGGGTGGAAGACAAGATTCTGAAAAACCGGCTGGCTGCCGCCAAAACGCCGGGCACAGAAGACCTGAAAAGCGAGGCCTGGAGCGGGGACTGTGGTCTAACGCTGATTGAGATGGGCCCTTATGGTGTAATTGGTTCCATTACCCCGACCACCAATCCCTCGGAGACTGTAATTTGCAACGGTATCGGGATGATTGCCGCCGGCAACGCCGTGGTTTTTAGTCCCCATCCTACAGCGAAAAACACCTCGCTGACAACCATTACGCTGTTGAATGAGGCTATTATCAAAGCCGGTGGTCCGCCTAACCTTTTGACAGCAGTGGCTGAGCCGTCACTGGCAGCCACCAATGCCATGATGGCGCACCCGGGCATCAACATGCTTGTGGCTACAGGCGGTCCGGCGGTAGTGAAAGCTGTCATGTCGGCCGGCAAAAAGGCAATTGGTGCCGGTGCCGGCAACCCGCCGGCGGTTGTTGATGAGACCGCTGATATTGAAAAAGCGGCCCGGGACATCATTGCCGGCTGCTCTTTTGACAATAACCTGCCCTGCATTGCCGAAAAAGAGGTTATTGCCGTCGGCAGTATTGCCGATAAGCTGATGGCCTATATGCAGCGGTATGGTGCGTATTTGCTTGCAGGCCAGGATATTGACCGGCTGGCGGCTGTCATCCTGACCGAAAAAGAGGAACTGGTTGCTGCCGGCTGCACGGAAAAACCTAAACGGGTCTATGGGGTTAATAAAAATTATGTTGGTAAAGACGCTAAATACATTTTAGGTCAGATCGGCATTAGTGTTCCCGACAGCATCCGGGCAATTATTTGTGAAACCGGCGCCGATCATCCGTTTGTTGTCGAAGAGCTGATGATGCCTGTGCTTCCTGTTGTGCAGGTAAAGGATATTGACGCGGCGATTGCATTAGCTGTCAAGGTTGAGCATGGCAACAGGCATACAGCCATTATGCACTCTAAAAATGTGGATCATCTGACCCGGTTGGCCAAAGCGATTGAGACTACCATATTTGTGAAAAATGCACCCTCCTTTGCCGGGATTGGTGTTGGCGGCGAGGGGTTTACCACCTTTACGATTGCCGGGCCAACCGGCGAAGGGCTTACGTCGGCCCGCAGTTTTACCCGCCAGCGTCGCTGCGTTCTTGTTGATGCGTTATCAATTGTGTAAATTGCTGAACTGCCAAAGGAAGTAGGTGCCAGTATGCGGGAAGAGATTATTGCCGCAGTCAAGGCGGCAGGAGTAGTGGGAGCCGGCGGCGCCGGCTTTCCGACTCATATAAAAATTAATGCCACTGTGGATACGGTTATTGTCAATGGGGCGGAATGCGAACCACTCCTCAGGGCCCATCAGCTGATTATGGCCAGCGAAAGTGAGCCGCTTATTGTCGGTTTGCGGGCAGTCATGGTGGCAACCGGCGCCGGCCGCGGGGTTATTGGCCTCAAACGCAAATATGAAGAGGCGGTAACGAAACTGCAGGCTGCATTAATCAAACTGAATGCCCAGGATATTGAACTGTTTTTTCTGCCGGATATTTATCCTGCCGGCGACGAACAGGTGCTGCTCCATGAGGTAACAGGCCGGATTGTGCCTGAGGGCGGTATTCCGCTGCAGGTGGGGGTTGTTGTGGTCAATGTCGAGACTCTGGTCAACGTAGCCGCCGCCCTTGCCGGTAAGCCTGTTACCGACAAATATGTGACGGTAACAGGCGCCGTAAAGCAGCCTGCAACCTTTAAGGTTCCGATCGGCATGGCCATTAATGAGTTAATCGGTCTGGCCGGCGGGCCGACCGTGAGTCCGTATGCGGTTATTGACGGCGGCCCAATGATGGGGAAGCTGACAGCAGCCGATCAGCCTGTTACCAAAACAACCGGCGGCATCATCGTCCTGCCCGGGCAGCACTCGCTGGTAACCGAAAAAAGCACACCCTGGGCAGCCATTGCCAACCGGGCTAAGGCTGTTTGCTGCAACTGCCGGGCCTGTACCGACGTTTGCCCGCGCAATCTCCTGGGGCATAGTCTGGAACCACATCGCATCATGCAGGCTATTGGCAGAGGTCAATATCATGAAGCCGATGTTGTGACAAAAGCCTTGTTGTGTTCGGAATGCGGTGCCTGTGATTCTTTCGGCTGTAGTATGGGGTTGTCACCACGTCGTGTTAATGCCGAACTCAAACGGCAATTTGGTCAGGCCCGTCTTAAAAATCCCCATAATGCCAAACCCCGGACTTCCCGGCCGTACCGGGAGCATCGCCTGATTCCCACTAAACGGCTGCTCTACCGGCTGGGACTGGGGGAATATGACGTCAAAGCGCCGCTGCAGTCTGAGCCAGTCACCACCAGTTATGTCAGGATACTCCTGACCCAGCATATCGGCGCACCGGCCAAACCGGTTGTACAAGTGGGGTCTCTTGTCCGTCAGGGCGATATTGTTGCTGTTATTCCGGAGGGGACTGCTATGGGCACAAACTTACATGCCAGTATCGCTGGTCAGGTTTGTGCTGTAGAACGTTCGATTGACATCCGGTCAATGTAATATCAGGGGGAGAATAAGATGAAACGTGCCATCGGCTTGCTAGAGATCAAGAATATTACCAAAGGTATCCTGGTCGCCGACATTATGTTAAAGGCGGCTAATATTGAACTGATTATGTCGCAGCCTCTGTGCCCTGGTAAATATGTGGTAATGGTTAGCGGTGATGTTGGTGCTGTACAAAGTGCCGTTCGCAGCGGCAAGGGGGTTGGTACAGAAAACATTGTGGATGAGTTTGTTCTTCCTAATATTCATCCCGATGTATTTCAGGCATTGTCAGGCTGTACGGAGGTCAAACAAATCAAGGCGCTGGGGGTGATCGAAAGCTACTCGGTGGCGTCAGCCATTGTTGCTGCCGACACGGCGGCCAAAGCGGCCAATATCCAGCTGTTGGAAGTGCGGCTGGCGCGCGGCATGGGTGGCAAGGCGGTGGTGTCTCTCAGCGGTGAGGTTGGGGCCGTGACGGCGGCAGTCCGTGCCGGCAGTAATGCCATTCAGGACAGCGGGTTTCTGGTTGACCAGCTGGTTATTGCTGCCCCGCATCAGGGGCTGCATCAGGCTTTGTTTTAGTCTTAACAGCAAATTTCTGAAAGGTGGGAAAAATGAATGTTTTCTTTCGTTGAAATTGCCGCTGCCTTCGGCGGCGGCTTGCTGGGCGCCGCGATTGGCGCTTTGCCGGCGTTTATCATGGCCGGTATTTTGGTATTAGCCAATATGCCTGATATGGCCTTTGGCCCTTACTTTGGTCCTCATATTTCTTTTGCCGGGGGCGTAGCTGCAGCCGCATTCGCCACTAAGCGGGGCCTGGAATCGGGAAAAGATATTCTGACGCCATTGGCTAAGCTGAATGACGGCTATGTTTTACTGGTCGGCGGTCTATTTGGCGCCGCCGGACTCTTAGTACAAAAGCTGCTGGCCGGTTTTGGCACACCTACAGATACTGTGGCCCTGACTGTTGCTATTTCCGGTGTTGCGGCCCAGCTTATGTTTGGCAGCGGCAAGGTTTTCCACAGCTATTCGCTGCCGGATGGCAAGACTGCTGTCTTTCTGATTGCGCTGGGGTTAGGCGTGGGCTTAATTTCCGGCTATGCCGCCATTGTTACAAAAAATGTGGTACTTGGTTTTGGCATAGCCGCAACAACCCTGATTCTTATTCAATTTATGGGTGTAGGCCCTGTCACCCACCATCTTGCCTTGCCTGGCGCCCTGGCAGCAGCAGCTACAGGCAATATCTGGATGGGGGCTTTGTTTGGTATACTGGGAGCCTTATTAGGCGATTTCTTTGGTAAAAGTATGAATAGCGGTGATACTCACGTTGATCCGCCGGCTCTGACTATTGCTGTATTGACGTTATTTGTTGTTCTTTTTCTGAAACCCTAATCTTATTATTCGAACTTGACGAAATTAATCGAATAATGTAGAATTGATGCAGAGGGTTATAGAGGGAATGAGCATAAACAATCATGAATAATCATAAGCCGCCTTTTATGGTGGACAGTATCAAGAGTGTTGGTACCGCGGCGATGCTGCTGGCATTAACCCGGACTATGGCTGACGAGGATACGGTAAAAGCGATGCTTGCCGAACAGGGGTATAAAGTAGTTGTGACCGAAGTAGGCGGGAATTCGGCTGTGTCTGAATTCCAGGGCAAGGTGACGAAAGCGGTGCTGGGGGCGGCGTTAAATACCGGTATTATCTCCAAGACCTCAACGAATTACCATGCTTTGCTGCACGCGACCGATGAAGCAAAACGGGGCATCATGGTCAATGTTGCCAGTAGTGCCAGTATTGCCGTTAAAATAGCTATTGTGCGGGATAGTCAGTGGGTTGCTGTGGCGTTATTCGGGGAATCGGCGATTCACCCGCTGACAAACCATGAACGGGCCGGTTTGGGGATTATGCACCTGGGTGTGTAAAGCTATATATTGAGCGAATGAGGGACAGAGTGGAATTATATTCCAACTGTCCTTTTTGTGTTTTTAAACCCTCTAAACCACACAAACTATCGATAAAGGAAAAAGGAGTGATTTATTGTGAAAGCACTTGCAGGCATAAGAGTACTAGATTTAAGCCGGGTTTTGGCAGGACCATACTGCACAATGATGCTGGCCGATTTCGGAGCAGATATAATTAAGATTGAACCACCTAATGTTGGTGATGACTCCCGGGCCTTTGGCCCTTTTATCGGTAAGGAAAGCGCTTATTTTATGAGTCTCAACCGGAACAAACGTTCCATGACCCTGAACTTCAAGCGTCAGGCCGAGTGTGACCTGTTTAAAGAAATGGTAAAGCAGGCCGATGTGGTGGTTGAGAACTACCGGCCGGGAACTATGGAAAAATTTGGCCTTGGTTATGATGTTTTAAAGCAGATTAACCCTAAGCTCATTTATGCTGCGTGCTCCGGGTTTGGCCATACCGGGCCATACCGGGATAAACCTGCCTATGATATTATTGTCCAGGCTATGGGCGGCATTATGAGTATTACCGGGGCTGAGAACGGAGAACCGACCCGTATTGGGGCTTCAGTCGGTGATGTTATTGCCGGTATGTTTACCGCCTATGGGGTCATGCTGGCCATGTACCACAGGGAGCGGACCGGGGAAGGGCAGAAGGTTGATGTCGGTATGCTGGATTGCCAGCTGGCGATCCTGGAAAATGCGATAGCCCGCTATGTGACTTCAGGCATAGTTCCCGGACCGTTAGGTAATCGTCATCCTTCCATTACCCCATTTTCGTCCTACACGGCCAGTGACGGTTATATTATCGTCGGCGCCGGCAATGACCGCCTGTGGGAACGCCTGTGCAACATCCTGGAACGGCCGGACCTGATAAAAGATCCACGCTTTGATAATAACGGCAATCGTACCACTAATGCCAAAGAGCTGGGCAATATCTTAAATGGAATTTTTAAGGCCAGGACAATTAATGAATGGCTGGGGATTTTGGAGGAGGCTGGGTTGCCTTGCGCGCCTATCAACACCATCGATAAGATTGTCAATGATCCTCATATTGCCGCCCGGAATATGATTGTGGAAGTAGAGCATCCGGTAGCAGGCAAGCTAAAAATGCCAGGGGTGCCTGTAAAGATGTCGGCAACCCCAGGCACTGTTGAAACACATGCCCCGCTGTTAGGTCAGCATACAGGCGAAATATTAAAAGAAATGTTAGGCTGGGATCAGGAAAGAGTTGACTCATTTTTTCAGGATAAAGACTAAATGCCAAAGACAGCCCACAAAATTTGTGGGCTGTCTAAGATAAAATTCACAGATAATTGAATAATAACACTTGCCAAAATAATTAGGATATGTTATTATCTAAATAAGCACCATCCTTATAGCGCCTTAGATTCAAGTCCAGTGCAGTAGGTAGGAAACCCGTTTTCCGTTTGTTGCAAATTGGTTGTTAATCTGGCCGGATAGTGTTTTTCGTTTATCAAAAATCAGTTTAAATCGCGTTTGATCCATCCAGTGTAAGTAAAGTGAAGGTGTAAGATCAATTATCTTGTTTCAGTTAGTAACTTGTGTGAGCTTGGTAAGCAGTGTGTGTACAGTTAATGCTATAGGGATGGGCGCTCCAGGTAGGGAGGAAGGCGTAGGCCTTCCTCCTATTATGTTAATGATGCCAGGTGAGATCCAGCGAGAGTGCAAGGGGAGAAAGTTGTGAATATATTTTTTTGGGATATTGACGGGACACTGATCAGAACCTCCAGAGCAGGCTTACTTGCCTTTGGTCAGGCAACCGAAGAATTGTGGAACAGATCAGTTGATTTTGCCGGCATCAAAGCCGCCGGTATGACTGATAATTTTATTGCCAGACAGATTATCCGCTCCGTGTCCGGACGAGAGGCGGAACCGGAAGAAATCGAACTGCTGTGCCGGCGTTACGAATCACTCCTGCCGGCCCAGCTTGCGGCGAAGCAGGGCTGGGTTTTACCCGGTGTCCGGGAGATATTGTCAAGACTTGCCGGCGAGGACGACTGTAAGCTGCTGCTGTTGACAGGCAACAGTTCCTGCGGGGCGCAGACAAAACTTGAGCATTTCGGGCTGGCCGATTACTTTGATTTTTCCTGCAGCGCTTTTGCCGGCCAGTATGAATTGCGGGTGGATATAGCCCGTCACGCGCTGGCCGTCGTCCAGGACAACTGGGGTACTCCCGCCAGACAGGCAATATACGTAATTGGTGATACGCCTCATGATATCGAATGCGGCAAGGCTATTGGGGCCTACACTATCAGTGTCGCTACCGGGACCTATTCAGTCGAGCAACTGGCAGGCTGCGCACCGTGGTGGAATGTGGATACCCTGCCGGAACCGGAGCATTTTATCGCCAAGACAGCAGCCGGAAGGTGTTAAACCTTGCGGCTGCTGTCTTTTTTGGTATACCGGAATTTGCAATAATTTTAATAACCCAGTTCTTCGCCCGCTATCCAGACATGAATATCAGAGGCCGGCGGACATTTATGGATGATGGTATCTACATTGCATAATCGTGAGGGGCCCTGGCAATCGACGCAATAACCGGTTTTCACACAGGGGTTGGGCCGGTTTAACCGTTTATTGTTTGCC
>JAEWGR010000172.1 GCA_023388195.1 Bacillota bacterium | reverse complement strand
CCAGAGGACACAATATAGATATCAGTGGCATAACCTTCACGAATAGGCACAGCAAAGCCCCCGCACACCACATCACCCAGTACGTCATATAGGATAACATGATCTTCTGTTATCGACTGCAGGGCTTTAAGCTTCTCTAACGCGACAATAATGCCGCGGCCCGCGCAGCCTACTCCCGGCTCCGGACCGCCGGCCTCAACACACTTAACCCCCCGGTAACCGCTATGAACCACATGCTCGGTGGTCACATCATCGCCATATTTTCTTACCATATCAAGTACGGTTTGTTTGCACGTGCTGCCAAGCAGCAATCGGGTAGAGTCGTTTTTCGGATCACAGCCAATCTGGCAAACAGCCTGACCCTGCTCGGCCAGGGCCGCAGATACATTGGCAGCTGTTGTCGATTTCCCAATCCCGCCTTTGCCGTAGAACGCAATTTTTTTCATTCTTCTTCCTGTATTCCTCTCTCCATCAATTCATAAAAAAATAAACTCCTGAGCTTAACTCAGGAGTTTATTGCAGATTGATAAACGTTATTGCAAAAATCCCCCTCCCCATCGCTCGTAGGTCAACCGGTGATTGTCAAACAGGCAGTTCTCCTGGCTCTGGCTCATCGCTCCTCCAAACCTTCCCACGACTTGTTATTCGCACCAATGACACACCTCGGGGTGTCCGGTGACGTCGCAGTGGCATAATTGGAATTGCTCCTCATTACAGTGGCGGGACCGCGCGGGTATTTCACCTGACTTCCCTATTAAGCCCCGTAGGGCACCTGTTTCAGCTGTATTTAATTATCTCACGGGGGACGATTTCGTTCGCAACCGGATTGGCAAACTGCTGCCAATCCGTATTATGACTGTCCGTGTCTGTGACCATGACTTTTACCGCAGGCATGATTGTGACCATGGCTGCAGTTACCACCATGACGGTGACCATGACCATGGGGCGGATGGGCGATAGCAGAGCGGAGATGATTTACGTAGATATCCTGAATGGCTGTATTCTCGCCTAAGCCATGGAAATAGACATCAACACCGAAACCGGCCGCCAACAACTGCGACTTCGCCGATTCTTCCTCATCACCGGCCATATCGTTGGTTGCATGATCTCCAGCCACCAGTAAAAATGGCATCAGGGTGACTTTTTTCACCTGCTGCTGTTTCAGTTTGTCAATAATACGGCTTAAAGACGGAAAGCCTTCGACCGTGTATACAAAAACATTCTTCAAGCCGGCATCCTCTAATTTTAGTTGCAGCACCGAGTAAGCCGCATTAGCCGGATGCATGCCGCCATGGCCCATAAGCACCACAGCGCTGGCGCCATCATCGGCCGGCAGCTGCGTTCTTAACGCATTAATGACGATTTCGTAGTCATCAGGATGATTCTCCTGACCCATGCAATACAACAGGGGCCGGCCCAAACGGATTTTTGCGAAAGCTTTTTCTTTGGCGTGAGCATAATGGGCAACAAGAACCTTGATTTTTTCGTATTCGGCACCGGCCACTACATGCAGGGGCTGGAGGTACACCTCCTGATAGCCTTCGTCCTGCAAGCGTTGCAAGGCTTGAATTTCATTCTCGACCTGGACACCGGCAGCGGCTAAACGCTTGATGACCGTACGCGAAGTAAATGCCCGCCGCACCTCATATTCAGGAAACTGATCGCGGATTTTATTCTCGACGGTTTCGATGTTCAAGGTAAGGGTATCCTGATAAGATGTTCCAAAACTAACAACTACAATTGCCTTTTTTGTTGATGTGTTTTGCTCTTGCTCCATATTTACTGCCTCCTCCATGATCTCCCATATATGTATTACAAAAATAAAAGCCCTCGCTGGCGCGTGCCGGGAGGGACCTGTTCAGAAGAAGAACCCAATTCAGTTAATTGTCAGCAATTAGCCAAATACAGATCTTCCAAATCCCCTCCTCATCGCTCGTGAGTAAAAAACGGTGATTGACAGACAGGCAGTTCTCCTGACTCTGGTTCATCGTTTCACCCAAACCTTCCCAAGACGGTTGCATCTCAGTGGTATATCTTAGGCTAACTCCCCATTACAGTGGCGGGACCGCGCCGGCTTTGAACCGTACTTCCCTATTAAGCCCCTTAGGGCACCTGGCTCCTACTATTAAGTTTATTCAGAAAAACAGCTATATTTATACCAATAATAGCATCCGCTATCATCTATTGTCAAACATATCCTGCTTTATACAGAAAATAGTGAATTTTATACCACAAAGCGAAGGGGCTTGCTCCCCTCGCTTTTTATGCAGGCAGAGAACCCCACCTGCCGCCTCGCAGCACGCCGCCTAAACGATGGACCGCAATACAGGTACAGGGCGGGCCAGATCATAAGAAAGCTGACTGATCATTGGACCGGCATTAATTTGCGTCAGAGCAATGTTTTCAGGCACTGTTATCTGAGTCTGGGTGAAGTTGGCTATGCCGACTACGCCGGCAGTAACAAGCCTGTCAGTAACGAGTTGAGCCTGTTCAGGCAGCACCGCCACCAACCCGATACTCACCTTCTTCTTACATACCACAGCCTCCAGATTCAGCATGGAGTCAATTGCTAAGCCCAATTCAGGGATCATGATACCGTGATTCCTCTCATTCATATCTAAAACCGCAGTGATCCGGAAACCCGGCGGCAAGAAGTTCTGATAACAGTTTATCGATAATAAGGGCATCTCCATCCCCACCACAATGGTATTCCAAACCGTATTATAGCCGAGAATCTCCCCAATCCACTGCAGCAGAAAATCAATCCTATAGCCGACACCTTTCGTACCAAATTCGCCAAAACAAGATAAGTCTTTTCGTATTATCGAAGAACTGATACCGGTACGCTGGCCAATCTGAATGGACAGGCACATGGTTTCTCCATCATCCAGCATTTTTTTCAGGGCGTTATAATAGATTGCCATCCTGGTTATTGTCAGTCTAGATATATCATCTCTTGTTTTTATCATTTCGCCATCTCCCTTTCCTGAATAATGAATTGAAATAAAATACCCGGCTGCCGCGACAGCCGGGAAAACCTTTACAGCACGCACTAAATAGAAACTCCTGGTCGTTGACCAGGAGTGAATTCAGCAAAACACAAAACTAGCCTGGCATAATACCATAGCAGTCGGTGCGACTGTAATCCCCTTCCCATCGCTCGTGGGTCTAACGGTGACTGTCAGCTAGGCAGTTCTCCTGGCTCTGGCTCATCACTCCACCAAACCTTCCCAAGACAGTTATGTCTCAGTGGCATATCTTGGTTTTGCTCCCCATTACAGTGGCGGGACCGCGCCGGTTTTTAACCGGCTTCCCTATTAAGCCCATTACGGGCACCTAACTCATTTCATATTCAATTAGAATGTCTGTCTGAATATTAAATACACCACAATGATACCATTTGTGGCAGAAGTTGTCAAACATTCAATCTTTTTAACCATGAAATTGCTAAACCCTCTCTATGTAGCAATTCTATAGAAATAGGTTATTAAAGAGGCTGTCACAACGCAGCCTCTTTAATAATAAGGAGGCTAACCAGGCCATCTTATTAGCAAATCAATGGGAACCCAAACATCAGAAAGAATATTTCATTCCAAGCTGATAGTTGCGGGCCGGCATGGGGAAAGCGCCGAGATTTGAATCTCCGACTGATTCATAATCCTGATTGGTTAGGTTATTCACTTTGAAATAAGCACGCGCATTTTTATCAATAGAATAATTCATAGCCAAATCCACGATCCAGTAGCGCGAAGAGCTAAACCTTGCTGTGCTGCGCCCGGTAGCGCCCGTACCGTCAAGGTCAACATTCCATTTATCGTTGGCATAACTAAACCCCAGCCGGTAACCGTTCGGCTGTGAATTCTCCAGGTCCAGAGTGTAAGCAGTTCCCTTTTTCTCCTCAACATGCAGATAAGAATAGCCTGCCATAACCGCCCAGAGTGGTGAAATAGTCCGCCGTAATTCTATATCGGCACCCTTTTTGCGTAGTTCATTGATATTAGACGGTGTATACACAGTTGTTGGGATACCGCCATCATTATAGGAATAAGAACCCCAGTCAATAGCATCGTGTAGTTTGCTTTCAAAATAGCTGGCTTTAACATGTGTCCGCTTGTCAAGTTGTTTATTGATGCCAATCGTTGTGGTATAGCCAGTTTCCGGTTTCAAGCCGGTATTGCCGACCACGATGGACTTACGTTTTGTTCCATTTTCCTCGTATTCACTACTCTCCTCCGGCCAGAATAAATCATCCACCAGCGGTGCGTTAAAAACCTTGCCCCAGGATATGTACATATCTGTAGTTGAATCCATTTGATAATTCAAAGAAGCCCGGGGCGTTGCCTTGGTCCCAAACGTACTATGATTGTCATACCTGACACCTGGCGTAAGTACCCACTTATTGCCCAGTTGCATCCTATCTTCCAGATATGCTGCCTTATTAGTAATTTCCTGATCACCTAATGAAGTGTGCTGTACCCGGGTATTGCGCCATTCCACGCCGCCAACCAAAAGATTGTTATCGTCCAGACGCCAGCCATCCTGCCAGGCAAAACCGGTTTCCTTATTGTTATACACTGGATTCGCATCGGAACCATGCATTTCATACTTGTGATAATTCTGGTATACGCGCAAATACCCTGGAACTTCTGAAGTTTTATCTGTATTATAGGTAAAATCCCAATTATTGGTAATGGTATTCAGATAAGCAATGGCATTATGAAGAGGATAACCAGGCGGATTGTAAGGTTGTCCTTTATGATCATCCCCGTGCTCCGCGCTGAATGTTAGTGAAGTTGTATCACTCAGTTCCTTGTCGATACGGATAGTCATATTCTTCTGATCATAGGCACTGTTCGGCATATCTCTTACTATACCGGTTTTAAAATCCTTATAGGCAGAATGATCCTGTTCATTTTTTCCGGCCGTTATAAACCAATTCCAGCTTTTCTCAGCGCCTTCTGTAGTCAGCTCATACCGCTTGAACCCCCAGGAGCCTGCTCCGGCCTCAAAGGTCGAGCTGCTTTCACCGCCCTTACGCGTGATAATATTGATAACACCACCTACAGCGTCTGAACCATATATTGCTGACGCCGCCCCTTTTACGATCTCGATGCGCTCAATATTGTTTAATGATGGAAAAACATTTAGATTATAGGTCGCCTGACCATGTCCAGGCTTCTTATTCAAGTTCATCCGCCGGCCATCAACCAGGATGAGTACCCGTTCATCACCATTGAGCCGGACATATTCCTCTGCTCCCGGAAAACCCTGCTGCCTTATCTCGACACCATTGGCATGCTTTAATACTTCTGCCAGACTGTTATAATGCCCATTTTCAAGCTGCTCCCTGTTGATCACAGTAACATTGGCTGCTGCCTGAGAAAGTTTAGTTGGGACCCGGTTGGCTGTAACTACCACCTGGTCAAGAGCAAATTCATTCATCTCTTCGGCATACGTGATTCCAGGTATTTGGCAAAATAGTGAGCCCGCAATCATGGCAAATAACCATGCATTTCTTTGTTTCTTCATTTTTCTTTGTTTCACATTTCTCATCTCCATATTTATTTTTCATAAAAAGAGCCTAAACAACTGACCTGAACAAAATCATTTTGTTCCAAATAAAAAGCTCCCAATAAATTATTGGGAGAACATAGATACATTAAAGTATTCGAATCCCCTCCCTATCGCTCGTAGGTTAAACGGTGACTTACAATAGGCAGTTCTCCTGGCTCCGGATCATCGCTCCTCCAAACCTTCCCAAGACGTTTGTCTCAGTGGTATCACTTGGATTTGCTCCCCATTACAGTGGCGGGACCGCGCCGGTTTTGCACCGGACTTCCCTATTAAGCCCTTGCGGGCACCTATTGACTATATTAAATTTTCTGTAA
Source organism: Bacillota bacterium (assembly GCA_023388195.1). Classification (GTDB taxonomy): domain Bacteria; phylum Bacillota; class Negativicutes; order Sporomusales; family Sporomusaceae; genus Sporomusa. Next base: position 8,954 of record JAEWGR010000172.1, on the reverse strand, counting down.
AATATTACATTTTATGATACCATTGCCCGTTGGCGGTTGTCAAACATATTTTCTAAACAGTATCCACTTACCAAACAAAAAAAAATCGGGTCATAAAGACCCGTGCCAATCGGCGCATAACTTAAAGGAGTTTTAGAAAAATGGCAACTAATAAGAAAACTCCCAACTGCTGTTGCAGATGGGAGAAATTCTACAGTGGGTGACTAAATTAAAACTCCTGGTAAATACCAGGAGTAAATTCAGCAAAAGGACACTATCAACCTGGACAAATCCAAGCTAAAGCGTTTACTGTAATCTCCTCCCCATACCTCGTGGGTAAAACGGTGACTGTCAGCTAGGCAGTTCTCCTGACTCCGGATCCTCACTTGCTTAAACCTTCCCAGGATTTAATCCCAGTGGCATATCTTAAGCTTGCTCCCCGTTACAGTGGCGGGACCGCGCCGGCATTTCACCGGACTTCCCTATTAAGCCCCGAAGGGCACCCAACTCAAACAATATTCAGTTGCATTGCTATAGTTGCTATTATACAGGACATCTTTTCACTTGTCAACATTTACTACTCTTATTTTCGAAAGATTATAATAACAGTGCCATCCAGTTTGTTTATCTAATTAATATATCTGGTAACCAACGATAATTATTATTTGTCTCGGTTACGTTACACAGACTGTCACTGCCAGCAGAGGAGCTTTCTTACTTTTTTGCTAGTTTTGCTAACACATTGACCGTAATATCCCTCCCGCCATAAACGGTTGCCTCTTTATCCACCACGATGGTAATCCCTTCGGCATCAGCAACGTCCCTGATGGTGGCATCAATTTTATCGGTAATGGCAGCCAGCAGCTGCTGCCGTTTTTGTTCCAGCCGCTGCCGTAACTGCAAGTCCAGTTCCTGCTTGCCAGCATCACTAAGGCTGGCTGATTTGCTGACAAATTCCTGCTTGGCCCGCTCCTGCTCAGCCTGCAGCATTCTGTCGGCTTCAGGCATATCCGGATGCTTGCTGAGCAGAACACTATAATCGACTATCCCCACCGGGGAAAGAGCCGTCTTTTTTTGGGGCGCGGCCTCGCTGGGTTGCGCCCAACCAAGGACTCCGGCTAAAAACACAGTTAGGGTTAACAGAATCAGCGCTTTGGTTTTCATTGGCAACATAATTATCTTCCTTCTCTCTGCATATTAACCTGATATTTAATTAGTATTGCTTTTCTTTGTCATCTTACATTTGGTGGCAAACTCCACATAGCTTTCAAGGGCCTCAATAATCCACTGTTCCCGGGGGCTGTCCGTTGCAACGGGAGCACTTTCCAATGCCTCGGTAATGATCTGCTTAATCTGCTCGGGATGATAACCGTAAGCCAGTAGTATCTGGGTTAACTTTTCAATCTGTTGGTTTTTCATATAGCAACTCCTAACTGCCAGCAGCAAAATTCAGGCAACCGATACCTTATGTGAGGTATCTTTTGAGGGATATTAACTTGGGTACAAAATGATTCCATACAAGTGTTGCCGCAAACATAATAAAATAATAGCAATAAAAAAATCCCTTACGGGAGTATTTTACAGCAGACCACCAGAATGCCCACCCTGGTAGCTGTAAAATCCCCTCCCTGTCACTCGCAGGTAAAAATGGCGATTGCCGGACAGGCAGTTCTCCTGACTTACGGATCATGGCTTCCCGCGCCCAACACTAACGCCTTAGCGGCCCACACGCGATGATGGCGTGACAGGATACTACCTCATTCAGAGGCTGCGCAGTATCAGTTATGCGGAGCTGCTCCCCGATTACAGTGGCGGGACCGTGCCGGCATATACCGGTCTTCCCTATTAAGCCTCGAAAGGCACCTATCCCGTATTTATTTTTTTTCTAACACCATATTGTTAGTCAACCCTGCAGTACCGTAATCAAGGTGAAAATTCTTACTAATCAGCTCGGTCCGGGAGCTTGTCCCGGTTTTGGCAAGCAGGTTGCGCACATGGGATTTTACAGTCTCAAAACCAATCCCCAGCATCTCGCTGATTTCCTTGTTGGTTTTACCTGTGGCAATTGCATGGAGAATATCCTTTTCCCGCCGTGTAAAAACAACCCTGATATCATTGTCGCTAGCAATCCGGTAATCAAAAACAACCATAATATAAGCCTGCTCTTCGGAATAAATGGAACAACAGCTAAAATTAATAATAACACTTTGATAATTTAAGACACCACTGTAATTAAGCAGCCGCGTTTTTTTGGTTCTCACCATCGCCATGAAACACCGGCAGATACTTTTAAATTGACTGCTTAATTCAGAGCTAATATTTGCGAACACCTTCTTTGCCTTTGAATTTGAATAAATTCGTTCCAGCTGGCCGTTAAAAACACAGATCCCCTGATTAGCCTGTTGAAAAACCTCCCAGTATTTTGACATCTTATACCTCAGTTTTCATTGTTAGATTACCAATAATTATTTAATCATTGATTTAGGCATTTATTAAGTTTTTATTAATCTATTTCCAGGATATCTCAGTATAAGCATGGCGTAAATGCCTCATGTGAGGTATTTTTGGATAATATTACAAAAAAATTGACAATATTCTGCCTGAATCCACAATATCCCTGACAAGTAAGAATGATTTTGTCGACCCTGCGGGAATACGGAAACTTTTTTAATTTCCCCTGTCTAACGAGCCAACCCTGCTTACCGGACAACAAAGACTCCCGCTGAGGATGGGAGCCTTTGTTGTTGACGGCACATGGGTTTACTTGCAATATGTACCCTTTATTGGCCGCCTTCATAGACAGCCAGTAATTCGCTTACGGCCTTGGTCGCCATCAGTTCACCGCCGGCTACCCCCAGCTCAATCCGGGGCAGTTGGGCTTGCACTGCCGGATGCTCATAAAACCGGCGGTACAGGTGCTCCTCGACCATTGTACGCAGCCAGGCCAAGGCCTGGTGCTGCCGCCGGGCGGCAAAGGCCCCGCTGGTCCGGGTATGTGTGATGAACTGCCCTACTTTACTCCAAAGTTCGAGTATGCCGTCACCATATAAAGCCGAGCACGTTAAGGCCTGCGTTACCCAGCCCTCGGTAGCCGGGCGCAGGTAATGCAGAATCTGTTCATACTCGCCCCTGACTGTCAGTGCTCTGACCCGGTTGTCGCCGTCAGCTTTATTTACCACAATAAAATCAGCCAGTTCCATAACGCCTTTTTTCATCCCCTGCAGCTCATCGCCGGCCCCGGTCAGCACCAGCAGCAGGAAACAATCGACCATGGACCGTACGGTTACCTCACTTTGCCCTACGCCAACCGTCTCTACCAGGATAATGTCATAGCCGGCGGCTTCACACAGGATCATGGTTTCCCGGCTTTTCCGGGCCACCCCTCCCAGCGTGCCGCCGGAAGGGGAGGGCCGGATAAAGGCATTGGGGTGACGATTCAGTTGCTCCATTCTGGTCTTATCACCGAGAATACTGCCTTTCGTAACCGTACTGCTCGGGTCTACTGCCAATACCGCGACTTTATGCCCCTGCTGGCAGAGCTGACAGCCCAGGCCTTCAATGAAAGTGCTTTTTCCAGCCCCCGGTACACCGGTAATGCCGACCCGGACGGCATTACCGACATGAGGCAGCAGGGATTGGAGCAGCTGCTGGGCTAATTCCCCGTGGCGGGGCAGGTTGCTTTCCACCAGGGTAATGGCCCTGGCCAGTATGCCCCGGTTCCCCTGTCTAATCCCTTCATAATAATCGGCCACAGTCAGCCGGGGCGGCGAGCCGGACGGCGGCGGCAGCGGCTCTGCCCGCAGCCCCGGCAAGCCGTCGTGTTGGGTTGCCACCCCATCCATAACCCGGCTGGCGAACCCGGGCTCTTTATTGCCTTTTGCCCATTCGGGCAGCCGGCTCTGCGGCTTATCGCTCACTCTGTCGTCCGGGAGCGGGCCAGGAGAATGTCCAGAATCCGCTGCGCCGCTACCGGGATGACGGTGCCGGGACCAAAAATGGCGGCAGCACCATGGGTGCGGAGAAATTCATAATCCTGGGCCGGGATAACACCGCCAGCTACTACCAATATGTCTTCCCGCCCCCTTGCTTTCAATTCTTCAATCAGCTGTGGCAGCAGGGTCTTATGACCGGCCGCCAGGGAACTCATACCGACAACATGCACATCATTGTCGACCGCCTGCTGTGCGGTCTCTGCCGGTGTCTGGAACAAGGGGCCGATATCCACATCAAAGCCCATATCGGCAAAGGCGGTGGATACGACTTTAGCCCCCCGGTCATGGCCATCCTGCCCCATCTTGGCAATCAGAATCCGCGGGCGCCGCCCTTCCAGCCCGGCGAACTCATCAGTCAGGGCCCGGACACGCTCAATCTCCTGCTCGTCATTAAACTCACTGCTGTAAACACCGGAAATAGAGCGAATAATGGCCTTATGCCTGCCAACAACCTGCTCGACAGCCGCCGATATTTCCCCCAGGCTGGCGCGGACACGGGCGGCCTTAACCGCTAAATCCAACACATTGCCTTCGCCTGTCGCCATCGCTTTGGTAATGGCAGCCAGAGCGGACTGCACCGCCTCCTCATTGCGATTGGCCCGCAGCTGTTCCAGGCGGCGTAATTGGGCTTCCCGGACAACCGTATTGTCGACCTCCAGTATTTCCAGCGGATCTTCTTTATCCATCCGGAAGCGATTGACGCCGACAATCGTTTCTTTACCGGAATCAATCTGTGCCTGCCTTCTTGCCGCCGCTTCCTCAATCCGCATTTTGGGCAAACCGGTATCAATGGCTTTAGCCATTCCGCCCAATGCTTCCACCTCCTGGATATGAGCCCATGCCTTGCGGGCCAGTTCCAGCGTTAAAGCCTCAACATAATAGGAACCGCCCCAGGGATCAATCACCTTGCAGATATAGGTTTCATCCTGAAGATATAACTGGGTATTCCGGGCAATACGGGCCGAAAAATCAGTTGGCAGCGCAATGGCTTCGTCCAGGGCATTGGTATGCAGCGATTGGGTATGGCCCAGCGAAGCGGCCAGGGCTTCAATGCATGTTCTGGCTACATTATTGAAAGGATCCTGTTCAGTCAAGCTCCAGCCCGAGGTTTGGGAATGAGTTCTAAGGGCCATGGATTTAGGGTTTTTCGGATTAAACTGTTTAATCAGCTTTGCCCAAAGCAGGCGCCCGGCCCGCATCTTCGCAACTTCCATGAAATAGTTTTTGCCGATAGCCCAGAAGAACGCAAAACGCGGGGCAAAAGCATCAATGTCCAGACCGGCTTTCAACCCGGTTTTTACATATTCCAGGCCATCAGCCAGGGTATAACCAAGCTCAATATCGGCAGTAGCCCCCGCTTCCTGCATATGATAGCCGGAGATGCTGATACTGTTGAACTTCGGCATATGCTGCGAGGTATAGGCGAAGATATCGCCGATAATCCGGATAGAAGGCTCCGGTGGGTAAATATAGGTGTTGCGGACCATAAACTCCTTGAGAATATCATTTTGAATCGTGCCGGTAAGAACCTCCGGCTTAACACCCTGCTCCTCGGCCGCCACAATATAGAAAGCCATAATCGGCAGGACCGCACCGTTCATGGTCATGGATACCGACATTTTATCCAGGGGAATGCCGTCAAACAGGATCTTCATATCCAAAATAGAATCGACAGCCACCCCGGCTTTGCCGACATCACCGACAACACGGGGATGGTCGGAATCATACCCCCGGTGGGTGGCCAGGTCAAAAGCAATCGACAGGCCTTTTTGCCCCATGGCCAGGTTGCGTTTATAAAAAGCGTTACTTTCTTCGGCTGTGGAGAAGCCGGCATATTGGCGAACAGTCCAGGGTTGAGTGACATACATATTCGGATAGGGTCCACGTAAAAACGGTGGAATGCCGGATAAGTAGGGCAAATGCTCAATCCCGGCCATGTCGTTTTCTGTATAAAGGGGCTGAATATCTATCTGCTCCATGGTGCGATGCACCAGTTCTGCTACGGTTTTACCTGTTTCCTGCTCTATCTTGTGCCGCCATTCGTCATAAGTTGCAGGCTGGGTCCGTTTTGTAAAAGCCATTGCGGCAAAATCAGGTTTTGCGGTCATGGTATCATCCCCTTCCGTTTCTGCAGCCGTACCAGGCTGGCATGGCAATCCGCCCGGACGTGGATAAACTCATCAACACCGGCTTCTCTATAGACCTGCTGTAATTCCTCCGGCGGCAAACCGGCCAGAATTACCCAGCATTCAGGCAAGGCCAGTTTTAACTGCCGGGCCAGCGGCGGCACAAGCTCGGGGTAGACGGCATCGGTAGAACAGATAACCACAGCATCAGCCTGAGCCTTGCAAGCTGCTGCCGCAGCAGTTTCCGGGGTGTCAAAGCCCTCATTGCCAATCAGGTTAAATCCACCGACTTCAAAGAAGCCACGGCTAAAATCGGCCCTGGGTTTATGTTGAGGAATAGGCCCCATATTAGCCAGAAATATTCTCATATTCTCCCAGCCCTGATTTACATACTGTTCGGTTGTCAGCCGCACGGTTTCATAAAGCTGTGCCGCCCGGTGCAGCCGCAGAGGCATAACCGTCATCGGCGCCGCAACCGGATTCCGCAGGGCAGCAAGTATCTCACCCAGCGAGCAACCGGCACGGACTGCTTCCACAGCGGCGGTCACGGTCTTTTCTGTTAGATAATTTCTCTGTTCAGCCAGATTCTCCAGGCAGCTCATACGCAGCCTGATATCGCCGGCCGCGCGAAATTCCTGCAGTTCCTTGATTCGGGCTGACCGGACGTCTTCCGGATTGGTCACCGGTTTTGCCAACGGTTTTTCGTTCAGGTTAGCATACACATTAGTCCCAACAATGGCATCCCGTCGTTTGGCCAGATTGGCCGCCCGCTTCTGCGCGGTAACTGCCGCCTGATCCTGAGGAAAGCCAGCCTGCACAGCCTGCAGCATACCCCCATAGGCCTCGGTTTGACGGAACAGTTCCCAGGCTTTCTGAGCCAGTTCCCCGGTTAAGGCTTCTACGTACCAGGACCCGCCAGCCGGATCAACAGGCTGCAATAAAGAGCATTCCTGCTGCAGCATAACCTGCGTATTGCGGGCAATCCGGCGGGAAAACTCGTCACTGGGTCTGATAACCTCATCAAATGGCCCGACATACAAACTATCGAGACCGCCAACCACCCCGGCGAAAGCCTCGGTAGTCGTCCGCAGCATATTAACATAAGGATCATATATTGTTTTGGTGAAACGCGATGTCCGGCCATGAATATTGGCTGTGCAATCTGCCTCTTCCCCGCCAAAGGCCTCGGCAACCTGACTCCATAACATGCGGGCCGCCCTGATTTTGGCCAGTTCCATAAACATATTGGCACCAAGGGAAAACGAAAAATGCAAATGCCGGGAGATTACGGAAAAGTCCAACCCGCGCGCCTGTAGTTTATTGACATACTCTACGGCTGTCGCAACAGCAAAGGCCAGCTCCTGTACAGCATTGGCGCCCGCATCATGGTAAGGACTGGCATCAACCAGAATGGTCTTAAGCTGTGGTGCCTGGCTGTCAGCCCAAACGGTGACTGCCGCCATTTCGTCATACAGCGTTTCCAGGGTGACGGGTAAATACCCCTGCTGTACCAATAATCCCAACGGGTCGGCGGTAATGGCCCCTGTCAGATTTTCCAGTTCAACACCTTGAGCCTGAGCCGCACCGGCCACCAAAGCAATAACCGGCAGCTGGCTGACACCGCACGGGATGATGATCGGCCATTGTTGAAGATCAACCCCGTCAAGGACCTGCAGCAAATCAGCCAGACTGGCCAGAGAAAATCCCTGATCGCCAATCTTGCATGCGGCGGCACAATCGGGGTCCTCGCCGGCGAGAGTAGCCTTGTCCAGTTGCAAGCAAATTGCCTGGAGCCCTCTGGCTAACTCATTTTTTAATACAGTATTTACGTCCCGGCCCTGAGGCTGATCACAAATCTGGGCAATCAGCCAGGGCGCGGTCAGGTAGCCGCCGGCATGGGTTCCCCGGACAAACGGTAAACTGCCGGGAGTGCTAATCATACCGGAATCAGGCAGGTTAGCCGGAGTGTAGATAGGCTGCAGGGCAATGCCTTCATAAGTCTGCGTAACTAATTTACTTTCAAAACTGGCGCCTTTTAGCGCCTTTTCCGCCTCTGCCCGCCACTGTTCATATGACGGTTCAGGAAATTCACCAAACAGTTTGCCTCCAACAGCAGGCTCTGCTTTTATTTCATTCATTTACAAATGTCCCCCTTGTGGTTATCCCTGACTCATGATTCTGATGCGTAATCCGGTAAAAGCATTGCGCAATTGCAGCATATAATTACGCTCCAGCAGCGTTTTGTGCATGGCCTGATCTGTCAGCAGCCACAACGTACCCTTGCCGATACGTATATCTACCAGACTTTCAATATATTTTGTGAAATCGCCGGGGGCCATAGACTCTCTCAGGCAGTTGAGACCTGCCGCCACCGCCTTGTCGCTGGTTTTTATCCGCGCGGTCAAAGCAACAAATGGTTCGATACTCAATGACCGGGAAATAGGAATAATAAGGTTTTCTTCCTGATTCGTGGCCGGTAGCGCCACACTGTGCATAATCATTTTCAACCCCTCCTGGCTTGTATCTCCAGCAAATGGGTCGCCCTAAGCCTCTTGCTTTGCTGCAAAGATTAGGGCAGCCTTACTCACTGGATAAGCTCGGCTTAATAAGTAAGCCTTACTTTGTATATTTGAGGGCTTGAACCTTCTCCCCGCAGCTCTCAGATAGAAAACCGCGTAGCTGAAGTCAGTCTCTGCCTCGGGATAGCTATAAATAAACCCCTCCAGCGGCATGCGGGAGGGGTAGTTAATCAACAATAGCATAGCAAATAAACTGTGCCATTAATCCCCTCCCCATCGCTCGTGGGTACACCGGTGATTGTCAGACAGGCAGTTCTCCTGGCTCCGGCTCATGGCTC
>JAEWGR010000096.1 GCA_023388195.1 Bacillota bacterium | reverse complement strand
GTACTGCCTGAACGGCTGGAAGGGATGCGGCAGCAGATAATGAATATCGAGTATATTCTCAAGACGGCTAAGCCAGGCCGGATTCGTGTCAGCGGTTATATCCATCCTGGAACCAGAGTATCGATTGGTTCCTTAACCAGGAATATCAATGATTCTTTGCGCTTTGTCTCTTTTTATGCAGCCGGTGGCCAGATTACATTTAGTCCGCTGCGTTAATACGATGACAGACGTAGCCTTTATCAGTAAAAGAATGGTACAAATTATATTTTTGAGACAGGTGCCCGCAAGGGCTTAATAGGGAAGAGCGGTGTAAAACCGACGCGGTCCCGCCACTGTCCATAATAAGATTATTAGAATAGAACCCCTTCCTTCTGTGGTATCGAAAGGAGGGGGTTCTTTATGTTTTACTGATAATAATAGGGGGTGAAATTTTTTAAGGAGGATTTTACTTGAAGCATAACGTGCTAACTCCGCACTTCATGCTTTTTTATTGCATTTGTCCACTCCCAGGAGAGGAATTAAATAAGGTGTGGAGAAATATGGTATTAAGAGTGGACGTTTTATTCTGCCAGAAGCAGGTGCCTGGGAGGGTTGTGTGTGGTGAAAGTACGTAAATTAATCACAAGCAACGACTGGAGTATTAGCAGCCGGGAAATGCAGGATATTTTAAATTCAACCCATGACGCCATTGTCGCAGTCAATAAAAAAGGGATTATTATTTTGTTTAATACCGCAGCCGAGCGATTGCTGGGGATTGCGGCCTGGAAGGCTTATGGAGAATATGCCCGGGATATTATTCCCGGCTCACGCCTGCACTGTGTGCTCGAGACCGGCCTGCCGGAACTTAACCAGCGCCAGGAGACGGGTGATGCCTGTATCCTTACCAACCGGGGTCCGGTCCGGGATGAAGATAACCGGATTGTGGGGGCTGTGGCTGTATTCCGGGATTTGACAGAGATCCGCCAGTTAGCCGAAGAGATGACATGCATCAAAGAGATGAAAAAATTACTGGAAGCGATCATTAATACCTCGCAGGATGTCATCTCCGTTGTGGATGACGAGGGGAAGATTATCATGGTCAACCCGGCCTATACCCGGCTGATCGGGATGCGGAAGGAAGAGGTCATGGGGAAGCCGCCTACCGTTGATATCCGTCAGGGAGAAAGTGTTCACCTGCGGGTTATGCAGTCTATGGAAGCGGTACGGGGTGTGCCGCTCAAGGTCGGGCCTGCCAGCCGCGAGGTCATTATTAACGCGGCGCCCCTGATTGTTGACGGCCGGCTGCGCGGCAGTGTGGCTATGGCCCATGATGTTTCCGAATATAAATATCTTTCCGAAGACCTTAACTGCGTGCAGAGCCTGATGAACCAGGGGCAAGCCCGGTATACGTTCGAGGATATAGTGGCCAGCGGCCCGGTTATGCAGGCCGCAGTCGAGAATGCCTGCCGGGCCGCGCTTACCCCGGCAACGGTACTGCTGGCAGGCGAGAGCGGGACCGGCAAAGAATTATTCGCCCACGCTATCCATAGTGCAAGCCGGCGGCAATACCGGCGGTTTATCCGGGTAAATTGTGCGGCAATACCGGAGACATTGCTGGAAAGCGAGTTGTTTGGCTACGAGGCCGGTGCCTTCAGCGGTGCCCTTAAGAGCGGCAAAAAAGGGCTGTTTGAAGAGGCTGACGGCGGTACCTTGTTCCTGGATGAGATTGGCGAGATTCCGCCTTCCCTTCAGGTCAAGCTGCTGCGGGTGCTGCAGGAGCGGGAGATAACCCGGGTAGGTGGTGTCCGCGCTTTTGCTCTTGACCTGCGTATTATCGCCGCCACCAATAAAAATCTGGAAGAGGAAGTGAAGAAAGGTAACTTCCGCAAAGATCTTTTTTACCGGATTAGTGTGCTGCCGATAACCATTCCGCCGCTGCGCCAGCGGCGGGGGGACCTGCCGGAGCTATGCCGGCATCTCTTAAGCAAACTCAACCGGGAATACGGGCGTTGCGTGCAGGGGATTGCCGCAGAGGCAGCGGCTGTGCTGGCTGCGTACAACTGGCCGGGCAATGTGCGGGAATTGGAAAATGTCCTTGGCCGGGCGCTGATTAATATGCATTTTAATGAATATACAATTCTGGTGACCCATTTACCGCCGCTTACCGCCGGGGCCGGCATAACGCCAGCAGAGTGCAGCACTCAGGAGGAGGCGGCGGCCCACCGGACGCTGGCCGAGATACTGGCAGCGGCGGAACGGCGGGCCATTGCCGATGTTGTTGCCCACTGCGGCGGCAACCGGGCTGACGCCGCCCGTCAGCTTAATATCTCCTTGCGTACCCTGTATTACAAGCTGGAGAAATACGGTCTAGGCGGCAGTCCGATTTAAAGCCGGTGCAAAATAGTTCACTGCAGGTTTTTGCAATTACTGCAAAGCCTTGCAGTGAATTTTTTTTATTTTGCTGACCGGCACAGGTTTTGCGGGCCTGGTCAGTCTGGCATATTTCTTGCGTTTATGAAGGTCAGACTGACTACCAATTTTTACAGGAGGGGATTGTAATGGGGATTTTTACAAGGATGGAGCAGCATGGATACGAACAACTGGTATTTTGCCACGATCCGGCTTCAGGCTTAAAAGCCATTATTTGCATTCATGATACCACGCTGGGACCAGCACTGGGCGGTACCCGGATGTGGCATTATGAATGCGAGGAAGAGGCCATAACCGATGTGGTTCGTTTGGCCAGGGGCATGACCTATAAAAACGCAGCCGCCGGGCTTAATATCGGCGGCGGCAAAGCCGTTATTATCGGCAATTCCAAAACTGACAAAAGTGAAGCCTTATTCCGGGCTTTTGGCCGTTTTGTCCAGAGTCTGAACGGGCGGTATATTACCTCAGAGGATGTCGGCACTGCTGTTGAAGATATGGACTATATCCGCTTGGAAACCGCCCATGTGGTTGGCCGGGGTGCGGCTGATCCCTCGCCGGTTACTGCTTATGGTACCTGGAAAGGGATGAAAGCCTGCGCGGCCGAGGTTTGGGGAACCGATTCGCTGCAGGGAAAAACAGTGGCGGTGCAGGGATTGGGCCATGTGGGCTATACCCTTTGCCAGCATCTTTACGACGAAGGGGCCAAGCTGATTGTAACCGATATCTGTCCGGAGAATATCAGCCCGGTTGTTGCTGATTTTGGCGCCAAAGCCGTTGCCCCCCATGAGATCTACGGAGTGGCGTGCGACATCTTTGCCCCCTGTGCCCTGGGGGCTGTAGTCAATGATGAAACCCTGCCCCGGTTGCAATGCCGGGTTATCGCCGGGGCCGCTAACAATCAGCTTAAGGAAACCCGCCATGGCGACATGCTGCAAGACCGAGGCATTTTGTATGCACCTGATTTTATTATTAATGCCGGGGGCGTCATTAATGTGGCCGATGAACTGCAGCAAGGCGGCTATAGCCGCGAACGGGCTCTGCGCAAAGTAGACGGCATTTACAATAATATCGCCCAGGTCATTGCTATTTCCAAACGCGACAGGATTCCAACCTATAAGGCTGCGGATATTTTAGCCGAAGCGCGGATTGCCCTGATCGGCAAGGTGAAAAAAACGCTGCTGCCCTAGTTCTGTTCCCTCTACCCCTCCTGCACCGGATACAGGCTGAAGCGTATTATGTTGCTGTTACCGGTGGGGAGGGGATTGTTAACACTTAGGGCTTCTGCCGCACCCGACAGGATTTGGCACAGTTAAGTCTTATTTTAGCGATAAGATCAAAATAAAATAAAATAACCGAATATTCTGAGATAATGAGGGAGGAGAAAAAATGAGTCTGTTTCGTAAAAAGAATATTGCGGAACTGATCCGGGGCACAGAGCGCAATGGGTTGAGGAAGACTTTGGGTGCGACCGATCTAATTTTATTAGGCATCGGTTGTATCATTGGCACCGGTATTTTTGTGCTTACCGGTGTTGCTGCGGCCAAATATGCAGGGCCGGGCATCATGCTGTCCTTTGTTTTGTCAGGCCTGGCCTGCGCGTTTGCCGCGTTAGCCTATTCCGAGCTATCTTCTATGGTGCCGGTTACCGGCAGCGCGTACACGTTTGCTTATGTTTCGATGGGGGAAGTGGTTGCTTTTGCCGTTGGCTGGGCGTTGATCTGCGAATATACAATCGGCTCGGCGGCGGTGGCAGCAGGCTGGTCAGGCTATATGGTCGGGCTGCTCAAGTCTGCCGGCATTGTCCTGCCTACGGCCTGGACGGCAGTTCCGGCTGATGGCGGAATCCTGAATGTACCGGCGATTTTAATTACTGCTTTTCTTACTTTCTTATTAACGCTGGGAACCAGAGAAAGTGCCAAACTCAACAAAATTTTGGTATTTATTAAATTAGCCTGTATCGGATTTTTCCTGGTTATGGCCACTCCTCATGTAAACCCCTTAAACTGGCAGCCGTTTCTGCCTTTTGGCTGGGGCGGTGTGGCTACCGGCGCCGCCATCGTCTTTTTTGCTTATATCGGCTTTGATACTGTGTCCACGGCCGCGGAGGAATGCAAAAATCCCAACCGCGATGTGCCGATAGGCATTGTCGGTTCACTGATTATCTGTACCGTGCTGTATATTGCTGTTGCGGCAGTCCTGACCGGGGTTGTGCCTTATTCCACCCTGAATAACAGTGAACCGGTGGCTTATGCGTTACGCGCTATTGGCATGAATTTCGGCAGTGCCCTTGTGGCCCTGGGAGCCATTTGCGGCATTACCACAGTTCTGTTGGTCTTTATGTATGGTCAGACCCGGGTATTTCTGGCGATGGCCCGTGACGGCATGATTCCGCAGAGCCTGGTAAAGATTCACCCTAAATACAATACCCCCCATGTGATTACTATGATTGCCGGGGCGGTGGTGGCGGTGCTGAGCGGTCTGCTGCCGATCAACATTATTGCCGAACTCTGCAATATGGGAACGCTGTTTGCCTTTATCCTGGTTTCTATCGGCGTGGGCGTGCTCCGCCGGACCCAGCCTGATCTGCACCGGCCTTTCCGCTGCCCGGCCGTTGGTGTGGTTGTGCCTCTGGCCGTATTGCTGTGCGGTTACCTGATTATTAATCTGCCGGTAGAAACACTGACCTTCTTTGGGGTTTGGTATGTAATCGGTATGATCGTGTACTTTACCTACAGCCGCAACAACAGTACCCTGGCTTCAAAATCTGCTGATAGCTCGGCAAATGACTGATCTGCAGGAGATAAGCCGCTGATTTTTATCCAAGGAGGATGTTATTA
>JAEWGR010000085.1 GCA_023388195.1 Bacillota bacterium | reverse complement strand
GGCCAGACCTGTCTCGCCGGCGCGCACGACCTTGATATTAAACACATCCCGGATAAGTGCCGGATTCAGTACAACTGACGCAGGCCCTTGTTCAACCAGGCGTCCCCCCTTAAGAACCACAGCCTCTGAACAAAAGACACTGGCAAGATTAAGATCGTGGATAATAGCTATTACGGTTAAACCTTGCTTTGCGCATAGTTCCTTGAGCAGATTCAGGCAAGTAATGCTATAGAAAATATCCATATTTGAAAAGGACTCATCTAGGAATAAAACCTCCGGCTGTTGGGCCAGCGCTTTGGCAAATAATACCCGTTGGCGCTCGCCCCCGCTTAGTTCTGTAACAAGCCTGCCGGCAAAATCGAGAGTATTCGTAATTTGCATGGCATTCTCTATGATCCTTAAATCCTTATCATTCAGCCCCTGGAGTCTCGTCTTAAACGGAGTGCGGCCCATGCCGACAATATCCAGGCAGGTATAAGGAAACCTGATATCCATATTCTGCGGCACAACAGCAATATAACGGGCCAACTCCTCAATTCGATAAGAAGTAATGTCCCGGGATTTTATTCTTATACTACCGGCAGCCGCCGGCAGCTGACCGGTCATAATATTTAATAACGTCGTTTTTCCTGAGCCGTTGGGGCCTACGATACCTGTAAAACTGCCTTGACGAATACGTAAACTGATGTCACGCAGCACTGGTTTATCAGAGTAATTAAATTGTATGTTTTCTGCTTTAATCATTATAACGCCCCTACCCAAGCGTCTTGTTGCGCATCCGGAAGATATATACAAAAAAAGGCCCGCCTAGTAGTGTTGTCAACACACCTACAGGTATCTCAATATTGCCAACCGACCGGCCGAAGGTATCGGCGGTCAAGAGCAGCAAGCCGCCGGTTAGGCCACATAGCGGAATTAATGCCTTATTATCCGAACCAGTTACCATTCTGACCATATGCGGCACAATCAGGCCGACAAAACCAATAATACCGCCGATGGCGACACAAACCGCCGTAATAAGTGCGCCGGCGCCCAAAAGGATTGTCCGCAATCGGGACGCATTAACCCCCAGACTGCGGGCCTCACGGTCTCCCAGTGACAAAATATTGAGATCGCCGGCATGATAATAACATAAGAAGCAAGCAGCCATAATCAGTGGCCAGGCATACAGCACATGCTCCCAGCTTTTAGCCGCTAAACTTCCAATCAGCCAGGCTACAATAGCTGATACCTGCTCGCCGGCTAGGCTTTTCACCATACTGATGGCTGCCGACAGGATACTGCTGACTATAATCCCGGCAATAACCAGGTTGGCTGATGATACGTACCCTTTGACCCGCGCCATTGACATAACAATCAGCAGTGTAAGAACCGCACCGCCAAAAGCAAATACCGTCACAGGCAACCCACCCTGGGCAAAGATATTAAGATAGATGGCAACGCTGGCACCAAACGCCGCTCCGGTTGATACCCCCATGGTATATGAGTCGGCTAAAGGATTCATCAGTAACGCCTGAAAGACCACTCCAGCCACAGCCAGTCCGCCACCAACGGCAATCGCAGCCAGAATACGCGGCAGGCGAATATCCCAAATGATTGCTGTCTGGGCAGCATTAATAGAACTGTAGACTTCCGTGCTGCCGGTTAGTTTACCATAAATAACAGCCGCCGCATCAACCATACTGATATCAGCCCGGCCGAACCCAACCGCTGCCAAAGCAAACAACACGGTTGCCACCAGCAGAACCAAGCCCGCTAGGCGGGCATTAGCCTGTTTGCGCCGCAAAAGTGCCGCTAAAGAACTGCTGCTCATGCCAACGCGTGTTTACTCACTTTAGAACGTTTAGTAAGAATAGTTGATAAATAGTTTACTTTCTTGCTGCCGGCTGTTATCAGGTCATGAATAATTTCTTCACCCTCCAGACCACATTTCGAGACCATCACTGCATTTTCAACCATACCATGCTTATGCAGTTTCTGAACAATGTCGGTGTAATTTTTATATACTTTCATAAGAACAACATTGTCAGATACTGCCAACACCTGTTCCAGCCGCTCATCATCAATGGTGGCAGGTACGATGCTGAGGATATCGCCACCTTCAGCCAGCGGCACTCCCAAGCGGTTGCCAATCGCAGAAAACGAGTTGACGCCAGGAATATTAACAATCTCGTGGCCTGAATCTTCCAGCAGTCGATACACATACATATAGGTGCTGTAAAGCATAGGGTCCCCCAATGTTAGAAAAGCAACTTTCTTGCCAGCATCTAACAAGCCAAGGATTATGCTTTTATTGCTCACCCAGGCCTCGGAAAGAGCTTGAGCGTTATAGTTCATTGGAAATACCAGTTCCAGAACCTCACTGCCTTCTTGAATATACGGACGGGCAATCGACATCGCCGTGCTTTCGTCTTTTTTCTCAGTCCGGGGAGCAATTACTACATCTGCCGACTTAATGGCATTAATGGCTTTCAAAGTTAGTAATTCGGGGTCGCCGGGGCCTACACCGACGCCATAGAAAATTCCTGACATAATCTAACAACTCCTTAAAAAATAAAATCTCTGTCGCACGCGCGGGCGTGGCAGAGATTATTTGCCGAATTGACGCAAATCCCCTCCCCATCGCGCGTGGGTGAAAACGGTGATTGTCAAACAGGCAGTTCTTCTGACTTAGGCTCATCGCCAGACTGCGCCTTCCCAAAATAGATTACTATTCCAGTGGCTCATTGCAGTTGGCTCACCATTACAGCGGCGGGACCGTGCCGGACTCGCACCGGCTTCCCTTTTAAGCCCGATCGGGCGCCTGTTCCATATAGAATTACTTAAATTGTATGATTAACAGTTGTAAAAGTCAAGATAATTTATGTCTACGCCAGTTCAACTGCGTAAAACTAATATTTTTATTATTATATGTCTAATCAAGACATGCGATGCAGTCAAATGCCAAAGTTTAGGTTTCTTTCTTTTAAATCTTCATTTATTTTGTTTTATTTGTTATAATTAACAAATAAAACAAAATATGTAAGAGAGAGCGAAAAAATGATAAAATATCTATTATTATTATTGCTATTTGCATTACTTATGTACTTTTTAAGCCCCTATCTTATCCCCGTTAATAATGTCTGAATAACCAAACCCCAGCACTTTAAGAATTAAAGTACCGGGGTCCTGTCTTACCTGATTATATCTATACCCATGTAAGGCCGTAACACTTCTGGAACAATGACAGAACCATCTTCCTGCTGGTAATTCTCCAAAATAGCGGCAACGGTCCGGCCAATTGCCACCCCCGAGCCGTTTAGAGTATGGACAAACTCCGGTTTCGCCTTTGGCTCACGGCGGAATTTAATCTCTGCCCGCCGGGCCTGGAAATCTTCAAAATTAGAACAGGAGGAAATCTCACGATAGGTATTGAAGCTGGGCAGCCATACTTCCAGATCGTATGTCTTGGCTGATGAGAAACCCATATCACCTGAACACAATAACATGGTTCTGTGGGGCAAACCTAAAAGCTGCAATACTTTTTCCGCATTGAGAGTCAGTTTTTCCAGTTCATTATAAGACTCTTCCGGCAGACTAAATTTAACAAGCTCTACTTTGTTAAACTGGTGCTGCCGAATAAGGCCCCGGGTATCTCGTCCGGCGGCGCCGGCTTCGGCCCGAAAACAGGCGCTGTACGCGGTATAATAGAGCGGCAGTTCCTTGGCATCCAGAATTTCCTGGCGATGCAGATTAGTAATTGGTACCTCGGCGGTTGGAATAAGATAATAATCAAGACCTTCCAACTTAAACATATCCTGGGCAAACTTCGGTAATTGACCGGTACCAATCATGCTGGCTTCATTGACAATAAACGGTGGAAAAAATTCTGTATAGCCATGCTGCCCGGTATGCAGGTCAAGCATAAAATTAATTAATGAACGTTCCAGCCGGGAACCCAGACCTTTGTAAAAAGTGAACCTGGCACCGGTTACTTTACCGCCCCGCTCAAAGTCAAGAATACCCAGTTTCTCACCAATCTCCCAATGGGCAAGTGGGGTAAACCCAAAGTTATGCGGCGTACCATAGCGGCGGATTTCTTTGTTATCATGCTCATCTTTGCCGACAGGCACAGATACATGCGGTACATTGGGAATACTCATGATAATAGCCGCCAGTGCTGACTCGGCTTCTTTGACTTTGGCATCAATAGCGCTAATGCGATCTCCTACCTCGCGCATCTCCAAAATCATATCATCAGCATTATCACCACTTTTTTTCTTCTTGCTGATTTCCTGAGACACTGTATTCCGTTTGTTTTTAAGTATTTCTACTTCGGCTAATAACTCCCGCCGCTCTTTTTCCCGGCTGATAAACTCATCCAAGCTCATGGCTGCTCCCCGGTTGGTCAGCGCCAGTTCGATTACCCCCGGGTTATCCCGCACGAATTTGATATCTAACATGTTTACCTTCCTCCTTAACATAAAAAAACTCCCGTCCCTGTGTGATAGGGACGGGAGTACAATTCTCCCGCGTTGCCACCCTGATTGACTCGTTGAGTCCGCTCGGCACGCGTAACGGGCGTGTTCCGTACGGCTCATCACCGCATGCTCATAGGGTGGATAGCATAATTACGTTACCGGCTCGCACCTTACGCCAGCTCTCTGAAAACTCCAAATTATGCGCTGCCCTGTCATTGCACAAACGATATTGATATACTATTTATTATGCATTATAAAATTATACATTATTCAATACAAATTGTAAAGTACTGGCAGTTTAAACGCGAATTTGTCAGGCATGAGCAGCCATTAAACTATCATATTTTTGACGGTCATTAATAAAATCAATGAAACACCGGCTTATTACCGGGTCAAACTGCGATCCGGCACACCGGCCAATTTCATCCAGTGCTTTAGCAATACTAAACGGTTCCCGCCGATAACACCGGACAGTCGTCATGGCATCAAAGCTGTCACATACTGACAGCATGCGGCTAAAAAAAGGGATCGATTCCCCTGCCAAGCCGGTACCATAGCCATTACCATCATATCGCTCGTGATGGTGACGGACAATGGTGGCAATCTTATTTAGTCCCTCGACCTCATCCAAAATATCTGCACCAACGTCAGGATGCTTTCTGATCACTGCAAATTCTGCATCTGTCAGATCTCCTGATTTATTCAATATATGATCAGGAACACTGACTTTCCCCACATCATGGACGATCCCAACAACATAAGCAAGGGTCACATCTTCAACAGGCAGCTCTGCATATTCAGCGAAACCAGCCATTAAACGAGCCACATTTTTGCTATGCTCGACTGTGTATCTATCCCGCTCGCCGATCACATGACAAAACGCTTCAATTATGCTCATGACCTTTAATTCCTTTCTTCGATGTGGTCCAGCTTCTCACCGGTGTCTGCAGAAGACACCTTTTTAAGGTAATATTATGTAACTGATTCTATTCTAATTGGCGGTTTAGAGAGCGTCAAGCTATATTTATTTACACTCTACTAAATTATATTGCGGACAAAACAATTATATCCTACTATCTGATTCAATAATGATTTGAGGCTCTTGCAGAGTCCGGCAGGCCGGGGGACTACACATTTTATTTCCAATTTTGCAAAGGAATTTTATTTGGCAAAGCGAAATAGAGTACTGAGGTGATATTATTGACACATGGCACACACGAACAACTTGAGCAATCGCTTCTGACTTGCAATGCCTGCCACCTGCGCCAGGATGCGACCGGCCCCACCTCGTATAACGGTACCCCCTATAGTCCCTTGGCCATTATCGGAGAAGGGCCGGGCGGGGTTGAGGACGAATACGGCGTACCGCTGGTCGGCCCTTCCGGTCAGCTTCTGGACAAGGCCCTTACCAGTGTCGGCGTTACCCGTGATAACATTTATACGACAAATATCATTAAATGCCGCCCCCGAAATAATCGTACACCAACGGTGGAAGAAGGCCAGTTTTGCGCCTTGACCTGGCTCGATAAGGAACTGGCATTGGTTCAGCCTAAGGTTATCATTGCTCTTGGCAGCGTGGCTTTAAAATATTTGTTATCGCCTAATGCCCGCATTACTAAAGACCGGGGCCGGTGGTTCACCACCAAATATGGTATTCCTGCTATTGCCACGTATCATCCTGCCTATTTGCTCCGTCTGACTGGCAAGGATTTGGTCAAAGGCAAGTGGGAAGTATATTATGATTTGAAAGCCGCTGTAGAAAAATGTTCTGAGCTGGCTCCCGGCTATATATTAAAATCACCTGAACCACCTGACCTGCTTGCGCTTTACAGCCAACGGCGCGAAGAGCGCCGAACGGAAAAGAAACTGATGGAGAAATAAAACGAGACTGAGCCGCAGGCCAATAATGATCTGGCTGGATGTTATCCTAGCAGTCATTACCGGCAAGCAAACAGTCTCGCTTTTTTTATTTCATTTGTTTATCAATATAGGTAATTGCGCTTAATACAGCTACCAGACCTTCACCTGTTGCTTTAGCAATCTGCCATGGTTTACCGGTACAGTCGCCGGCAGCAAATACCCCGGGAATATTTGTTGACAAATCACGGTTTACCTTAATTACTTCACCATCAAGTTCCAGACCTGGCAGCAGATTTTCAACAGGATCGGACTGGCGCATGATGAAAACACCATGTACTTTCAATTCTTCTTTATCAGTTACCAGCTTTTCTACCTGCCCGTCGCCGGTGATGGCTTTGGGCTTAGCTGCCAGCACTTTTACAGGTGAGCGCAGGTGGCCAAAGTCACCCTTATACTGTGGCAAGAAGTATACATTGCGGCAAATTTCTCCCAGGAACGCAATCTCATTTTCGCCTTCCTGGGTATAGGAGATGACGGCTACATCCCGGCCTTCAAACATACGGCCGTCACAAGTAGCGCAGTAGCTAACCCCCCGTCCAAGCAAGTCCCGTTCCCCTTCAAAAAGCAGCGTACTAACCACACCGGTAGCAAAAATAACAGCCTTGGCTTCATAAGTAGTTTTAGGTGTAAGTAAAGTAAACAAGTTTTCGCCCGGAAATACATTAAGAACTTTTTCCTTAATCAACACCGGTTCATGAGCCAGCGCATGGCCGGAAAAATGCTGCATGAGCCCTTTGCCTGTTACCTCCGGCAAACCCAGGTAGTTATCTACCAAATGAGCTTTTTGCAACTTTTGGCTAAAGTCAAGGTGTTCAAATAAGGCGATACTTTTATTACGGATACGTCCTGTCAAGGCGGCAGACAATCCGGCCGGGCCACCGCCGATAACAGCAATGTCGAATTTGGTTTCGTCAGCCATATTTTTTCCTCCTTGCATCTCTACCCGAGGTCCTGGGCCACCTGTTTCATTCGGTTGCGGATAGGCAGATTATACGGGCAACGACTTTCGCACTCACCGCATTCAATGCAAGCAGAGGCTTTAACCTCAAGGCCTTTATACCGCATAGGAATTACATCCTTCATATTATATCTTGTATATTGGTGATGAAAAATAAACGTGGACGGGATATCAATTCCTGCCACACAAGGCATGCAATATCCGCAGCGGCGGCAGAATACAGGCCCCAATGCAGCCGCTTCGGCATTCAGTATAGCCGCTTCTTCTGCATTTAGAGGCTTAAAATCTTTAGTAGGTGACAAATTTTGGGTAAGATGTTCAATTTGGTCCATACCGGGAATTGCAACTAGCCCGTCATGCTGGAGAACAAACCGTAAAGCCAGTTCAACCTCTGAAATCATCCCTCCCCCTAATGGTTTCATAACTATTACGCCCACATCCATTGCTTCCGCTAATGGGATCAGTTCCTGCAACGCCCCCTGCTCAACACAGTTGAACGGCACTTGAACTGTGCTGAATTCACCAGTCTTAACGGCTCTTACCAGCATGTCCATATTGTGTCCGGTTATACCAATATGCCCAATTTTGCCGGCTGCCTGAGCCGCCTTTAACGCTTCCAGTGCACCGCCAGGGGCCATGGCCGTGCCCCAGTCCGTTTCCGACTTGACATTATGAAGCTGATATAAGTCTATATAATCAGTCTTCATATTCGCAAGACTGATTTCAATATCAGTGGACATCGCGGCTTTCGTCCGGGCCATACTTTTCGTTGCCAAATAATATTCATTGCGGCGATTGGCTATGCTAACCCCAATCTTTTCTTCACTGTCGGTATATGCCCTGGCAGTATCAAAGAAGTTAATGCCGGCATCCAAGGCCGTATTCAGCACCTGATTAGCCTCTGCCATTGTACACCGTTGTACAGGTAACGCCCCGAAACTAATTGGCGTAACCATTAATCCGGTACGCCCTAAGCGCCGTTTATCCATAGCTCCCTACCTCCTATTGGATCTCTGTTCCGCCGGCGTCGGCTCCCAGCGCCTGCAGGCGCTCCCGGGCGTGAGCGGCTTCCGGTGTCTCGGGGTTGGCAATTTTTAAGAAATTCTTATAAGCAGCAATAGCCTCATTATCTTGTTTCTGTATTTCACAACAAAGGGCTTTGTTATGGTAAGCAAGGGCATTATTGGGGTTCAGGTCAGCAGCCCGGGTAAAATCAGTGATGGCTTGATCATACGACTGTTGCGCTGCATAAGCTATTGCCCGGAAAAAATAGGGTCTGCCATCTTCAGGGTCAAGTTCAATAGCCCGGGTAAAATCAGCAATGGCCTCAGTCAATTTGCCTTGGCCCAAATATACGGAGGCACGTATAGCAATTGCCTGAATATTGTCGGGGTCAAGCTCAATTGCTTTATTATAATCAGCCAGGGCCTCGTCATGTAAGCTCAGCTCATAATAGGCCTGCCCCCGTTTAAGCAGGGCCTCGGTTTCTTCAGGAAACTTTGTCAATACCTTACTATAATCGGCAATAGCCACGGAAAACAAATTGCGGGCAACATAGGCATCACCCCGGTGTAAGTAGGATCCCATGTCTTCCGGTTCAAGTTCAATTGCTTTATTAAAGTCATCAATCGCATGCTCAGTCATACTGTTGTTAAGATACAATACGCCACGATTGGCATAATTGACCCAGTCGCCGGGGTTGTAAAGCATCGCTTTGGAATAATCCAAAATGGCGTTTTTAATGTCATCAAGCATGGCATAAGCGCTGCCGCGGTAAGAGTAATAGGATGCTTTATTATCATTAAGTTCAATTGCTTTGGTATAATCAGCAAGCGCCTGTTCAAAATCGCTGGTGACAGCGGCTACCACACCACGCCAGAAATAAGCATCGCTATTGGCCGGATCACCGGCAAGTTCTTGCGTACATGCTTCGAGCATAACTGCTGTTTGACCTTCTTGGTAAAGCTCTTGCATCCGCGCATTAAAATTGCTTTCCCCGGCATCGCCGCAGCCTTCGCAGCCGCAGGCTTTACAAGCGTCAGCATTGCAACCTGTTTCTTTATCCATAGTAACAGCTCCTTTTTCTATACAAAATTGAATTACTATTAATTACTATATAATGTTCGCGTTTCTATTTTCTAACACCTGCTACTATTGCAAAATTTCGGACCATTTGCCTAATGACAATACAGGTATTACCGAGTTAGAAAACATCGGTCTTCTAAGCTGCTCTTATGGCACTTAGAAGACCGATGTTTTTATTATAAACCTTTTTGTTCAATTCCACTATATAAAAATCCCAGATGATTCGTTGAGTTCAGAAGCACCAGCCGCCATTTGCCATCATGATACTCAAACACATTAATACAGGTATTATCCTGTTTAATCTGCCAGAAATGAGACAAATCAATGTCAAGAATATCACACAATACAGCCTTATTAACAGCATCGTGCGCCACCACCAACACGGTTTGCCCCTGATGCTGTGCGGCAAAATCCCGGAACGCGGCCATGGATCGGTCTCGAACAGCCGTAATATCCTCTCCGCCTGGTCCGGGCATAGTGACACCCACTACCGAACTTTTCCACTGGGCTAACAGTTCGGGATATGTTTTGCCAACATCATCACTTAGAAGCCCCTCCCATTCACCATGATTAATTTCCAGCAGCCGGCTGTCGGTATTGACAGCAAGCCCATGTGCAGCAACGCACATCATGGCTGTATCCACAGCCCGTGACAGCGGGCTGGCATAACAGATATCTATAGGAATATTCTTAAGTGCCTCCGCTGCCAGCTGGCCCTGCTCCCGGCCAAATGCGGTGAGCGGTGTGTCAATCTGGCCCTGGTAGCGACCTTCCTTATTCCAGGTCGTTTCGCCATGGCGGACTAATATAAAACGGGTAACTGCCATATTTTCCTCCTTAAACTCTATCTTTTAGATTGTGTGCAACAGTAGCGGCTAGTAGCTTGCCTGCTCTAAGACGGTGGAATAATGGCGAGGCTATTTTTCGCAAACCAAGGCGGAGGATGGAGGCATACCGGCCGTATGCCGACTGACGACAACGAAGGGTTGCGGAAAATAGACCGCCAGTATTCGCCGGATTAGGGCTGGCAAGCTACTAGGCATTCTTTTGGTAAAAAGACAGCATCAGTTCACGTAGTGCCTGACAGGATTCATAGGGAACAGCATTATAGGCCGAGGCCCGGCAGCCGCCCACAGAGCGATGCCCGGCTAGGCCAACAAAGCCCTGGTCTTTAGCAGTCTCAAGAAACTTTTTTTCCAAAGCTTCATTGGCAAGGCGGAATGTGATATTCATTAACGAACGCGCAGCCGGTTGAGCATGACCAAGGTAAAAGCCATTACTCGCATCAATAGCATCATAAATAAGTGCAGCTTTCCGCTGATTCTGCTGATAGAGGGCAGCTGCCCCGCCTTGCTCCTTAACCCACTCCAGCATCAGTTTTATCATATAAATACTAAATGTAGGCGGCGTATTATATAACGAGTTATCTTTGGCATAAATTCCGTACCGCAGCATTGTCGGTATATTTTTATTGGCTTTTTCCAATAAATCACGGCGGACAATAACCACCGTTACGCCGGAAGGTCCAAGGTTCTTCTGGGCCCCGGCATAAATAAGGGAAAATTTACTAACATCAAAGGGCTTTGACAGGATGTCACTTGACATATCAGCTATGAGTGGTATCGCCCCGGTATCAGGAAAATCATGCCAGGCAGTACCAAAGATAGTATTATTGGACGTAATATGTAAATAAGCAGATTCGGCATCATAGCGAAGTTCTTCAAGGGCCGGTATGCGGCAATAGTTCCCTTCTTTAGCAGAAGCAGCAATAAATACCTCCCCAAGTCTTTCCGCCTCTGCATACGCTTTCTCAGACCAGACGCCTGTCAGGACATAACCGGCTTTTGCACCTGCCGTCAAGAAGTTAAGCGGTACCATAGCAAATTGGAGGCTGGCACCACCTTGCAGGAATAAAACCTCATATCCTGCCGGTATTGCCAGAAGTTCCCTTAAAAGTCCAATTGCCCGGTTATGAACAGCCTCATACTCTTTGCTGCGGTGGCTCAGTTCCATAACCGACATGCCTGTATCATTAAAATTAAGCAGTTCTGCTTGCGCTTTTTGCAAGGCTGGAAGCGGCAGTGCTGCCGGACCGGCATTAAAGTTATATACCCGTTTATAGTTCTTCTCCATCACTTCACCTCATAAAAAGTCTCGCCTCCGCCTATGCTTACGGAGCAGCAGGACAGATATTTCTCAATCCCATAGCAATTATCACATAAAAACAAAAAATCCCTCATCCCAATAAGGGACGAGAGTTATTCCCGCGTTGCCACCCAGGTTGCCTTTCAGCCAACTTTTGCCGCTATACCGGGCGCACCCGTCAGATTCATCATCAGCCACTTCCAGGCGGAATTAACTGTTACTTACGCCAGCTCACACCGACCGCTGGCTCTCTGAAGATTGTAATCAATTAACTTCCTGTTCATCATGTTGAGCAAATTAACTTGTTTTCGATTATACATGATACGCCGTCTGCAGTCAAGTGTATTCATCACAAAAACTTTCAGAGAGACCGGCCATCGCCTGCGTCTTTTTTTATACGCCGAACACGGGCCTCAAGAGCAGCGATAAGTTCATTATGGGTATTACCTAACTGTCCGGCCTGAATGCGTGCTAACAAATTACGCTGAAAACAGCCAACTCCGGGACCGCTGCCAATGGCGGCAGCAATTTCCTGCCCGTTCAGTCTAAGCTGAGCCGGAAAAAAAGGCACTTCTTGCACGATTTGGCCGGACAAATCTCTAAGGATTTCCAGGCTGCCTACATCAGGCTGAGTATGGCCCGCCAGCCGGTCAGCCTGATGCAGGCTAAATAACTGGACCAAGGCAGCAGTAAATTGACTGCTGCCTTTAAAGTCACCAGCTAAACGTATAAGCCATTTTAATACGGCTTTACGCTCTGCCACCGGTAAAACGAGATGCCGGCGAATCAACCACGCTACTCTTTCAATTACCGGGCGTTCTACCCGTAGCCTTGTCAAAATTGTTACCGCGGCCTGCGCACCGGCTTGATCGTGGCCGGGATCAGACGGCTGACCTGCACGGTTCAGAGTACGCACCCCCGGCCAGCCTTTCGCAATATCATGCAAGAGCGCACTCCAGCGCAGAACGAGGTCCGATGGTGCCAAGGCAACTGTTTCCAGCGTATGACGCCAGGCGTCATACAAATGATATTTCGGGTTTTGTGGTAAGCCGCACAGATGTTCAAGCTCCGGCAGAACAGGTATACTATAGATCTGCCCCTGCTCTTTAGCCTGGCAGGTAGTTCCCAGTAACCCGGTAGTTTGCAGCACGGCCAACCCTTGCGCGGGAAATTCAGCTAACAGTGTTTTTTCGATTTCAGACCGTACCCGCTCCACCGACAAGCCATTCACCCGGCCCAGATTAGCTGAAATTGCCGCCATGGTGGTGTTTTCGATGGTAAAACCTAACCGGGCAGCAAAACGGGCAGCCCGAAACATCCGTAAACCATCCTCGGCAAACCGGTTGTGCGGATTACCAACTGTGCGGATCAGTCTGTCTGCCAGGTCCTGTTGTCCCCCAAATAAGTCAACAACCATCCCGGTCCTACTCATAGCCATCGCGTTAATTGTAAAATCCCGCCTAGCCAGATCCTCGGCCAGACTTACCCCGAACGCAACACTTTCCGGACGATGACTGTCAGCGCCATAACGTTCGCTGCGAAATGTTGCTACCTCATAGTTATGATCCTCAATAACTACCAGGACTACCCCAAAAGCAGCCCCCACAGTGACAGTCCGCCAGCCTTGACTCATGGCGACAGCCACAATCTCGGCCGGGATTGCATTTGTAGCTAAATCAATGTCAGCAGGCTCTACCCCACGCAGCATGTCCCGCACGGCACCGCCCACTATATATACAACATATCCGGCAGCGGCAAGTGCCTGCATAATTTTCCCTGCTGCTTGCATAGTTTCTACTCCCTTACGCGCTGACACGCCTGCCAGTCAATTCAACAAATACATCCTCAAGATTAGTGTGACGGAGCGTTGCATTTGTCGCCAGTGTTCCGGCAAAAGCTGCAGCCTCAGTCCGGTTGGTGAAAAAGCGATATTGCGTCCCATCGCTCTCAGTCCATTCTACCACATAGTTGCCTAACCGTTCACAAAGCGCTTGCGGGCTGTTGAGGGCAATTAACCGGCCCTTTTCCATAATGGCAACACGCTGGCAAAGGTTCTCAGCCTCTTCAATATAGTGAGTGGTTAAAAGGACAGTCAATCCATCCGCATTCATACGGCGGATAAGATCCCACAAGCGTCTTCTTACCTGCGGGTCCAGCCCCACGGTTGGTTCATCCAGAAATAAAACCTGGGGGTTATGCAGCAGCGCCCGGGCAATCATCAGCCGCCGTTTCATGCCGCCGGAAAAAGTATTCACCATATCATTGCCACGTTCTGTAAGCTCGACATAATCAAGTAATTCACTAATACGCTGCTCTCTTACAGCACGGGACATATGGTGCAAACGTCCATGCAAATCGAGGTTCTCTTTGGCTGTCAGATCAATGTCCAGATTTAAGTGCTGTGGCACAACGCCAATAACTGATTTAACTGCCAGTTCATCCTGCGGCAGTTGCCAGCCATTGATAGTAATACTCCCAGCTGTAGGCCGGGTAAGCATGGTCAAAGTCCGGATTGTCGTAGTTTTGCCTGCCCCGTTAGGCCCTAGCAAACCAAAGGTTTCTCCCTGCTTAATCTCCAGACTCAAATTATTCACGGCTAGGCGATCACCGAATTTTTTTATCAACCCATTAATATAAATCATAAATAACCTCGCAAATGTTAATGCTGATATTTTCAACAGCCTTGGCACTAACTCCTGCCTGAATCTGATTTCTCAGGGACCAAAGTCCTATATAGTCAAATTCTTACCAATGTTATTATAAAATTACATAAGTATATTTAGGAGGTACATCCGGGTGTGAATCAACTAGATTCTAACTTTGACGAATTTCAACAGATATTTAATTCTGCTGCTGACGGCATGTGTGTAATTGCCCGTGATTTCACTATCCTCAGAGTGAATAATGCTTTTGCTGCAATGACCGGCTTCACCCGTGAACAAGCACTTGGGACAAAATGCTATGCATTAACGCCAAATCCACGTTGCCAGACTCAGGCCTGCCCGCTGCTGCACATTGTAGAATCCTCACAGCGTTTCGATTATGATATAACCTTAAAAACCAGGACCGGTGACGAAATAGAATGTATATTGACGGCGACGCCATTATTAAATCAGGCTCGCGAAGTAACCGGAATTATAACTTGTTTAAAAGATATTACAGAGCGGAAGCGTCTTGAGCACGAGCTTGTCATTATAAATCAGAAATTAGAAAAAAAGATTGCCGAACGTACCCTTGCACTTAAAGAACAAGAGAACCAGCTCATTCGGCTGCTCTATACTGATACACTAACCAGCCTCCCGAATCGTTTGCGTTTACTCAGGGATGTTGCCAAATCCAAAGTCCCGGTTGTTGCCTTGATTAATATTGATGACTTCGAACAAATAAACAACTTTTACGGCTATACGGAAGGCGATTTCATACTTGTAAGCCTGGCGCGGCTTTTATCGGATATTTTGCCTACTCCTGATTATACTCTCTATAAAATGCATGCCGATGAATATGCTATCTTTCTGGATGCGCAGACCACGCTTAATCTGCCTAAGATTCTAGATGACTTTGAACGGTTGGTCAAACATATTGCCTTAACCATCCAGGCTACCCGTTTTTCAAGTAATCACCAGGAAGTTTTGTTGCGGGTAACCTCCGGTATTGCCTTTGCCGCCAGTGCTGATCCGAACAGATTGGTAATCAAGGCAGACATCGCCCTGCGCGAAGCCCGCGCGGAGCGCAGACCTTATCTCTTCTTCAGGGAAACAGATGGCATTGACGCCCGCTATCAGGATAATATCAAATGGGCCAGATTACTTCAGGAAGCCATCAAACATGACCGTATTATCCCATATTTTCAACCGATATATAACCACCGGGAGCCTGATAGTCCGCATTACGAAGTGCTGGCCAGGCTAACCGATAACCGCGGTAAGATTATTTCCCCATATCAGTTTATTGATATTGCCAAAGCTACCAGACAGTATCCGGCCATCACGAAAGCCATGATTGAAAAATCGTTTCACCTTTTCAAAAATCTGCCGAACGAAATATCTATCAATCTTGATGTGGAAGATATGCTTAATCCGCAAACTACGGCTATGATTCAGGAACACCTGGAAAAATACAAAATGCATCATAAAGTTGCCTTTGAAGTACTGGAAAATCATAGACTGGAAACACATACCGCCGCTGTGCAATTTTTGAAGTCCTTAAAAAAATCCGGCTGTAAACTGGCGGTTGATGATTTTGGGTCAGGGTATTCAAATTTCGCTTATGTATTGTCGTTAGATTTTGATTATTTGAAAATTGACGCCTCACTGATCAAAAATATTGACCAGGATGTCAATTCGCAATCCATTGTTAAAAGCATTGTTGCCTTTGCGCAAGACATGGGTATTAAAACAGTCGCTGAATTTGTTCACTCTGAATCAGTATTCGCCAAAGTCCAGCAATATAATATCGATTTCTCTCAGGGTTATTATATTGCTAAACCGAGTCCATGGCTGCTTAATGATTAGTAGAAAGTCCTCTTCCAATCTGAATCCAAGGCCTCCTGCAAAGGAAGCCTTGGATTCAGATAGTTATAACGGATAGCATGGGCGCCAAGGGAAGCAGCCTTGACGCGGACGGCAGAAACGGCGTGGGTTACAGCCGTAGTTAACCCGCGGGTAGCAATGGCGCCGCGGGAAACAGCCAAAGCCAAAGCCTAACCCCAGACCAAGTATAAAAGGCAGCACTTGTCTGTCGTTTTGTAACCGGGCTTCTGTTTCCCACTCATCATCCTCATCGTCCCATTCGTCAATCTCGGGGGGATCCCAATAAGGTCTTTTTTTATTTGACACTTAACTCTCCTCCTTTACCGCTCACTCTTCAAACTAACATGCCCCAGGATCATTAGGGTAATTGCGTCAAAGTGAAAGTGTACTTACACTACATAATATGCAACTTTTATCCTTTGGTTACTGAGCCTGTACTAGTAAGTGAAAAGCCGGTGGACATAAGTCCACCGGCTTTTTCGCCTGCTATACCTTAAACCGCACAACCATATCTTTTAACTCAGCAGCCATGCTTGTTAACTCTTCTGCACTGGCAGCCACGGTTTCAACAGCCGCTGCCGTTTGCTCAGCGGCAATCGCTACATCTTTACTTAAGCCGGCAGTCTCTTGCAAGCCATGGGTCAGACTATCAATCAACGCGACAATCTGGTTAGAAGTAGCAACCTCATCATCAGCCACTTTCATAATCTGATTAATATCTGTAACTGTTTCACCCGCTGCTGTCAAAATGCGTTCTAATGCGGAGCTGGCTGCGTCCGTAGACTTTACTACCTGCTCCATGCCTGCCCGGCTTTCTTGAGCAGCGGCTACCGCCAGCGTTGTGCTGTCGGTTACTTTACTTAATAGAGCTCCCACATCCTGCGCCCCTTTACTGGATTGTTCGGCTAGTTTACGCACTTCTTCGGCCACAACCGCAAAACCACGCCCTGCTTCACCGGCACGGGCCGCTTCAATAGCAGCGTTCAGCGCCAGGAGATTAGTCTGCGCTGCAATACCGGTTATGGTTTCAGTGATAACACCAATTTGGCTGGAATAATCATTGAGTTTGCCAATAAGCTCTTCTGTTTCTGAAATTTTAGACTGCATCGCCGTAATACTGGCTATTGTACCTGATACTGTTGACTGCCCGTTAGCCGCGGCCTGCGAAGTCATAGCCGAAACATCCTGGGCCGACAATGCCCGTTCTTTCGCCAACGCAATCAATGAAGCCAGTTGGACAAGAACCTGGGCCGCTTTTTCAGCAGCCGACTCCCCTGATTGTGAGTTTCCGGCTACCTTACCAATACTACCGGCAACCTCATTGACAGTCGAACTCATTTCTTCACTGGAAGCCGCCAGGTGCTCAGATGCCGAAGCAATCTCCTGGCT
>JAEWGR010000071.1 GCA_023388195.1 Bacillota bacterium | reverse complement strand
CCGTGGTCCTTGGGATCACGGGGTAAGCTTATTACAATATCAATTATTTCCCGGCAACAACCCAGGCTATCGGTTATCAGGCAGATCAATCACCGTGATTAGTTATAACGTCCGTACTTTTCCACTGCGTCAAAAAAAGCTTTCATATTCTCGTTTTTGGCGTTCATCGGCACACAGCAGCCGGAGGAATAGATGAATCCGCCGTCTTTACCCACAACGGTAATCAGTTTTTTGGCATAGGCGTCGACATCATCAACCGAACCGATCGTCAGTAACGCCGCCGGCATATCCCCCATGATGGCACAATGGCCGCCCAATATCTCCTTAGCCTTAAAAATATCGGTATCGCCATCAAGCTGCAATACGAATTTTTTGGCAGGCAGCTCCAGGAAATATTCGAGGTTTTTTGTCCAGTCTGAATCACAATGCAGTATGGGAACAATATCTTTTGCCGCCAAGCCGTTGACCAGTCGTTTCATAATCGGCAGTAATAATTTTTCGAATCGTTTCAGGGATATCCATTGGGCACTGCTGCGGGAATCACCGATAAAAGTACGCCTGATACCGATTTGATCGGCCTGGGCTGCCAGAATGCTGACCATATCGTCGGTGGTCACTTCCAGTGCCTGATATACTTTGTCAGGGATTCTAAACATATCCTTGAAAAAGCACTCCATCGAACGGGTCATGGATAAAACATCAGGTGCCGACCCGCCGAGAATCCCCCAGGTGGAACTCTGGCCGCGACGGGCTGTACGCTGGTTTTCATCGACAAGCAGTTTGCCTTTCTCGATCATCGCCTGCAGCATTTCCTCAGGGTTTGTGCCAAAAGCAACCTCGTTGAATTTTGTCACATAGGCCAGCAGGCCTTTTTCTATCAGCAAATCATAATCAGACTGGGTTGTAATCTCCACCTCGTGCATCTGGAAAGAGGCATTGTCAGGCAGTTCGGCACCGGGCATCTTCGTCCGCATCAGGCCAACCTTCTTCATCAGCGGGGCATAACGCTCGCACATAATAAAGGGGTTGCTATCCCAGACCGGGAAGGCCTCATGGACCTTATCAATTGCATTCATGCACTTTTCCCAGTCCCACATAAACTCTTTGTTAGTAATGCCGGCAAATTGACCGGCATACTGGTCAATCATAGGCGCGCAAACCACCCGGTCCACAGGCTCAAGATTAATTGTGGCCACAAGCCGTTCTTCGGCTGTCATAATATCTTTTTTTGCTGTCATTTGTTCCACTCCTTATCTTTCAGTTAACATGATAACGTAAATATGATCTTGTAAATATTATCTTTTCGAAAATTGATTCTCTTTATTGGCCCATCGATAATTAAAATATGCTGCGGTTATTTGCCGGTTGCAGCGGCGATCATAGCCTTGACATTTTCCACCTTGGCATTGACCGGTACGGCGCAGCCTGACGCCAGAATAAAGCCCGGCCCCATATCCCGGATTAATTTTGTGCTGTAATTATATACATCGTCAGGTGTGCCCAGGGTAAACAAGGCCGCAGGCACATCGCCCTTAATGCACATCCGGCTGCCAAGAACCTCCTTTATCTTATAGATATTGGTGGCTCCGTCGGTTTCAAATACACATTTGCCGACCGGGAAATCCTTAAAATATTCCAAATCTCGTTCCCAGTTGGAATCAATATGGAAGTTAATGACCGCGCCTTCTTCAATAATGACATCAGCTACCTGCTTTAAATATTTCCAGACAAAGCGTTCCCACAGCTTGCGCGAAAAGAATTCACTTGCGCCCCGGGCCGGTGAGATGAACACATACGAAGAATTGGTCGCGCGGATCTGTTTGCGCATGTTAACCAGAACCTCTTGCTGGATAACATCCAGCACCGCCTCGACCTTGTCGGCCCGCTTATACAGATCCTGAATGAACTTAGGCATGGAACGGCCGCCGCTAAGCAGCTCATTCACCAGATTGATAACAAGCGGTGAATATACCACATAACCGGCATCCTCAAAATTTTTAACCATTTGCGGGGTATCGGCCAGTTCCGCCATGATTGCATCAAACTGGACATTCAGCCGGTTCGCCACGTAATCCTGCATAAAGGGGGTCCAGCCCTTATTTAAAATCGTGTCGTAATCCTCAACCGTCATGACCTCTTTTTCGTCAAGCTGCCATACGACATCGTCAGCCAAATCCCGGCCCGGCAGCTTAATATTGGTCATAAAACCCAAAGGAAACAGGAGTGCAGCCGCAAAGGCCGAATCAAACCCGTCTATGTCTCCCAGCTCTTTTATAGAGTCCACCATTACCTTGTTGGAAGCTTTGAGGCTTGAACAAAAATCCGACAGCTTGACCCCCATGTGGGTGGCACAGAAACCATCAGCCAGGGTAACTACCGGCGTGCGATCCGTTTGTTCCAGTGCTACCGCTTTTCTTATTCTTTCTTTCCGCTCCTGCAGCAACTCTTGCGGTGTTTTCATAACTTTCTCCCCCTTACCTGAATTCATGCTGCCAGCCTTCCCGGTTATTGTTTATATACAATAGCCGGCAGCCTACATAATGACCTATCTTTATATTAAGGGGTAACAGCTGCAGATGGAAATTCACGTTTCTCATCACAGCCATAAAAAAAACCAATGTGGTCTGAAAGAATATAAAAACCGCACTGTAAGTGCGGTGGCAATAGCCTATATGTCATCTGTATCTTCGCTGCCAGGGCACTGCCGGCCCTTATCATCACCGGGGTGTTTGGCCGCAGGCTGCGCCAGGAACGACAGGGGACGCTGCTGCTTAACTGCCGTGTCCAGTACTTTATAGCTGTACCCCATGATAATACCGAATACCGTTAAGGTTATATAATTTGACAGCACCGTTTTCAGCGGCACCGGCACCGTTCCGGGGGTTTGAAAAAGGGCTGTCAGTAAATAAATGAGAAAGAAGGGCGTGGTTTAGTATGCTCGCAGAACAGGTACGTATGCGCATGCATAAGGGCAGCAACAGGCGGTACACAGGCAATTTCAGCCTACTGTCTGATTCTAATAGATAGATGAAAAAACGCATCATTTTGATGCATTTTTTCATCTATCTAGATTAGCTAACCTACTTACAATAACCGGCAGCCAATACATTTTGATGACAAAATTCATCAAAATGTATTGGCAAGTTGGCTTATCCGCTGCATATTGTTTGGCACAACTCTTGCATATAGATAAATACAGAATAAGAGGACCATAAAAATACCCTATTACCGCTTACTGTGTTCGACCATTGTAAACATAGTAAATTTGCATTATAATTTACTTAATATTCTCGCATATTTAACTCTCCATATATTCTATTTAGGAGGAGTTTATGGACATTCGACAATTGGAAATATTCAACTGTGTCGCCGAACGGTTAAATTTTACCGAAGCTGCCCGCCACTTATACCTCACACAATCAGCAGTAAGTTTACAAATCGCAGACTTAGAAAAACAGCTTGATGTCAAATTATTTGCGAGAAATTCCCATTCTGTTCAGTT
Source organism: Bacillota bacterium (assembly GCA_023388195.1). Classification (GTDB taxonomy): domain Bacteria; phylum Bacillota; class Negativicutes; order Sporomusales; family Sporomusaceae; genus Sporomusa. Next base: position 3,283 of record JAEWGR010000071.1, on the reverse strand, counting down.
AACAGAAGCCGGCCAGGTTTTTTTGAAGGAAGCTAAATTTATTATTGCGGCCTCAGAGGAAGCAATAAAAAAAGCCCGCCATACCGCTTCCGGTTTTGCCGGTACGATAAAAATCGGCTTTTTGGAATCCCATACCAAACACTATTTGCCTAAGTTAGTTAAAGACTTTCGCAGCTCCTATCCCAAAATCAAATTAATCCTGAAGCAATTTAGCTGGGGCAGCCTGAACCTGGCATTAGAACGGGGCGATGTGGATGTCGGCCTGACAATGTCGGTAGCCTTGCAAAACACCCCTAAGGTCGTCTGGCAGACACTCTATTGGGATGTGGAATGTTTCGTAATGCCAAATGACCATCCTTTGGCGAATGAACCGCAATTGGATTTAGCGCTTATCGCCCGGGAACCCTTTGTTGTTCTTAATCGCGAAGTGGCTCCCTGCCCTTATGATTTTACCCTGCGCCTGTGTAACAACAGAGGCTTTACACCAAATTTTGTGGAGCGTCCTTTTCTGACCGAGATCTTACTCACACTGGTCGAGTCAGGCGAAGGCATCGCCATTCTCCCCTATTTCACCACCAAACCTTATGCCAGTCCCAATCTCCGCTTTCTTAAACTGGAAGGCGATGACGCGCAGGTTGAAATGGTTGCTTCCTGGCGAAGAACAAACCGTAATCCGGCCATCCCCCTGTTTCTCAATAAAGCCAAAAGCGCCATTCAGTTTTATCAGAACAGCATGGGTCTGCCGCCATTTAATGATAATGATATGTTCTGTCCGCCGAATGAATCATCCCTGCCGCAGCGTCCGGGCGCCAGGCTGTCTTTAGGGGTTAATTGCCGGTAACGTGGGCACAAAAACGATATACCGATATCATGTATGTAAAGTTTAGAAGAAGCATGGGCCTGTCAGCGCCCATGCTTCTTCTCTTCTGCTTCTTTACCAAATAAATGCTCCATCGTAATGGTCTCGCCCGGATGTATGACGATAAAATCCTGATCCCAGGGACCGGACAGAAATTTACGCAGATAGTCCAGGGTTCCCGGAATAACCTCGCATTTCAGCTGCAGGAAATCGGCATGGACCTGGGCTTTGGCCATCAGTTCAGCCAACGGAAATTCGCCTGTATCAATTAAGCCTATTCGTTTATAATGCTTAAAGGTAATCCGTAAGATCTTATCCGCCTTTTCCCGGCCATACCGCTTGATCGTCCGTTCGTATTCTTCGAATATGGTTCTCTCCATTTGTTCCCAGCTTGTAAGCCAACCGCTGGACAGGAAATAGGTTGGCATGGTTCTTTGCACTTCAGCCCGCTTGTGCTGCGACCCCAGCAACATAGTAATGCAGTCGTCGGCCCGGGGGATAACGAGCCTAAATCCCTCCGGTTTAAGCCCCAAGATTGCATTGCCGCAATAGCCCATCACCACCAGGACCTGCTCAACATTGCTGACCCGGTTCAACACCTCCTGCAGAACTCCCCTCAGCTTATCCGGTTCGTTATGCAAAGCCGATTCCAGATAAATCACCGGGAAACCACAGTCTGTCTGTTCAATAACCTTATCAACCTCAGCCTGAATGGTACGGCAAGTAATAATAAGAGACTTCATCCCCTGCTGCCGGCTCATCTTAGTGCTCACCTTCTAGATTAAACAGGATTAGTCCAACATAAGATACGGTGTTCTTACCGTTATAATAAGGAATCCCACACGTTTTTTCCAGGTTAATGACATCAATCCCATAAGCTTCCACCGAGGCAAAGGCTTCCTCCGGAAACCGGCATGGTTTATTATCCAGGTAGGCGCATTTTTCACAGTACTCACAGGCCCCGGCATTCAAGGGCAAAATCCCCTGCAGTTTGTAATCCTTCTTCACCCGGTCCAACAGCTCCCGGAATACACCATCATGGATTTTTTTCGCCGCCACCATACCGTTCCAGTCAAAAGAGCTTTTCATTTGGTGGACAGTTTGAAACAAAAGCCCGTATTGATACCGGCAGGCCTGGGCTCTTAATTCAGCAAACGACCCGACAGCAGGAGGACAGACCCAATTCGTGTTGTATTTCCGGCATACATTCTGCTCACAGGCTTTTCTAAAATCCTCAACAAATTTGATGTTGGCTACTTCGGCAATTGCGGCATGGTCAGCCTTTGCCGATAATGCGGTCTGCACTAAATCGCTGAAACTTACTCCCATATTCTTCCTCCCCCGCCTCAAAAGCATCTCACCACAGATACAACGTCACGCTGCCGGTATATTGCAACAGGTGAAAGAAGATTGCCAAGGCAATCTTCTTTGTACATAATCAGAAAGCCTCTCCGTTTCTGGCATAAGTAAGACCGGCTATATCCTACAGGGCACAGGCAGCTTCTGCCGGCGTCCTGTAGGACTTGGCACAAGCCAGGCCGCCTCTTATATATACATCTAGATATAGAGTAGCGGATAACCTCTGCCCTGTCAATATTTTTATACTATTCTTGCAATTAATTTACGCTTTTGCGGCTGTTTCTTTAGAAGAAAAAGTCAAATTCGGCTTTCACAGTATTTAGTTTGCCGGTATGAATGTTATCTGTTGCTTTCAGCGACGAGGCCCAAAACGTGATGCCAACATTTTTATCTATCATCACCATTCCGCTTAGCTCCGGGCCTTCCAGTCCCCAGTCGTACTTTGAAACCCAATAATTATCAGGGGCGATGGATGATTTTGCCTCGGCCCGGATATACCGGGCCGTAAGGCCATAAGAGCCGGGTTTATTTAGTTCAGCCCGTTTGTAATTAAGGCCGGCTATATAGGCTTTATTCTGTTGGGACGCGTTTGATTGCCCAAAAGTAGCAAACAATTGCAGATCTTGGGCAATGCTCTTATCTGCCCCTACTTCCCACAGTCTGATATGATCAGAAAAGGGCTTCGAATCGGCGCCGTCATTGGTTATATTATGATAGGCAGCCTTAAAGTTAGCGTCCCCGGCCAGCGGGGTATTATACTCCAAAGCCGCATAGCGATTATCGGTTGTGGAGGCAATAAGGTATGGATTTGTCGCATTGCCGGCCCACCCGTGCCTAAAATACCCATAAGTCAAGATAGTTTTCGATTTTTCACCCACAGCGAACTGAACACCCTCTACGCCTTTTCGACCCGGGGCCACCATCAGACCATACGCTGCTCCGTAATCAAATTTACCGGCCTTAACAGTAGTAGCGCCCACAAGGCCCTCGGCATACATCTGGCCATTACGCTGGCCGGCATTTACAGAACCATCGGCCACACCACCATTGGACCAGTAGCCGCCA
>JAEWGR010000037.1 GCA_023388195.1 Bacillota bacterium | reverse complement strand
GTTTATTGGTCAGCGATAAGCCAAGCAAAAGGGTTTTATACTTAATAAACTCTTTAAGAGACGCCATAGTATCGGTGATAAGTTCAGCAAATTTCTTCTCAATTTGAGGTTTTTCAGCCCGCCCACGCAAAGCCTTAAACTCCCGTTCAAAACTACTGGCTTCTTCAATCAAATCAGGCTTATCAAAGGGCAGACCGGTCTTTATGAACAGAGCATGATCTTCCATGATATGCAGCCAAAACTTGACTTCTTCAATATCAAGTGGCGGCACCGGCAGAACATTGCCTGTACCAGACGAGCGACGCGGCATAGCAACACACTCCCAACAAAAACGGATTTTAGTGTATTGTATGCCGCAGATGGCCGTAATGTGTTCAGTTAGTGCCTGTACTAATCTTTAAAAGTAGCGATACAGCGGCAAATAGGCAGCCCTAACAAGCTAAAGCGGGTTTCGTACTCGGTCATAATATTTTCGGCAAAGCCGCTATTATGAAGGTCATAGGTTATCTGCTCAAGCGCAAGTCCAAATTGACTAAACTGTTCTAATGAGAAATCAAACAGCTGTCTGTTATCTGTTTTAAACCACAGCTGACCGCTGGGTTTTAAAACAATACGATATTTTTCCAAAAAAGCGGCATGGGTAAGGCGACGTTTGGCATGACGATTCTTATGCCAGGGGTCGCAGAAATTAATATACAGCCGGTCAATCTCCCCGGGCGCGAAAATAGTCAGCAGTTCATTTACATTAAAAACTATAAGACGTACATTATTTAATTCTTTATTTCGGGTTTTGAGGGCCGCATCATAGAGGACATCCTTTTGTGCCTCAATACCGATAAAGTTAACAAGCTGGTGCTGTGCGGCCATCCCGGTAATGAAATTTCCTCTGCCGGTTCCTAGTTCTGCATGCAGCGGCAGTTGATTGCCAAACAACTCTGCCCAGTTACCCTTAAGTTTTTCACAAGGGTTTTGCACTACGGTATCATTGAACGCTGTTAAGGCCTCAGCGACCCAGGGTTTCTTTCTCAGTCGCAAACGTGCTCCTCCTTACTCCTTATCCAAGCCATACTTTTTAATATAGCGGTAAAGCGTGACCCGGCTGACATCAAGCATATTAGCCAACCGGCTGATATTGCCCCCGGCAGCTTTCCAGGCTTCAACAAAGGCCTCTTTATCTTCCTTCCAGGCCTTGCTTAAGCGCTGCTCGCCTGGCATAGTAATCTCATTAGCAGAAATCGTATCGCCGGCAGTACGGAAAAAAGCCTGCTCGATTACTCCTTGCAGCTGCTTTATATTGCCAGGCCAGTCATAACCCATAATTACCTCTGCAGCCTCAGGAGCTAACCGCTTGGCAGGCAGCCCATGCAAAGCAGCCAGCTCTTCAACAATGTGCGCAGCCAAACCAGGCACATCATCCCGCCTCATTCTTAATGGCGGAACCCGCACGACAGACCGGGAAATAAGCTCATACAAACCGGCAAAAAATACGCCTTTTTCAACCAAACGTTTAAGATCGGTATCACAAGCGGCAATTACCCTGACGTCAATAGGCCTCTGCACAGTTTCTCCGGACCGGGATAATTTACCTTCCCTGAGGGTTTCGGCCAGCTTGTCCTGCAAAACGGCAGAAAGCTTTTCAATCTCATCAAGAAATAGGGTTCCCCCACTGGCCAATTCTAATTTACCTGGGCGACCCTCAGCCTCGTTTCCACCGCGGCCAAATAATTCCACTTCCAGGATTTCCGGCGGCATATCGCCACATTTAACGGCAATCAGCGGGCCTGCTGCGCGCGAGCTGGCCTGATGAATTCCATGGGCTAACCGCTGTTTACCAGTGCCTGATTCTCCCTGCAGCAAAAAGTGGTAATCATTTCTAGCCGTCCGGCTGGCCTTATCCTTCATCGTAGCAAACACCTGGCTGTCCCCCACCATGCTTGACAGACTGTAGCGGGCCGTGTATCCAGCCGTATGGGCAACCAGGGTCCGCAAATCTTCAATAGGCAATGATACTGCGACAATACTCTCCACTTCACTGTCATCACCGGCAAGTGGTACAACTGTAGTAATGTCCTCATAAGTTTTGCGGGGGGTTATCCAGGTGACTTCCCGATTATAAGAAGGAACCCCAAGAAACCCTTTATAAATTGGTGTATGCCGGTAATTTAGAAGAACATCACTCAGGTTTGGTCCTTCATTCCGATCTTCAGTACCGGGCGGTACAATGCCTAACAATCGGCTGTTACCAAGCTTATTGGCGTAAGCTACCTCACCACCGGGCAAAATGTGATATACAGCTAACGGTACCGCATCAAGGATGGTATTTTTGGCGTTTAAACTGGCCACCATTGCTAAATGCTGTTCCATCGCATACTTAATACTGAGCACCATGGCTACCATTGCACTATAGGGTAGTTCTTCCTGCTGTATGGAAACTACGGTGATAACAAATTTCACTTGATTATCTACGATGATGGGAGCAGAGCAGGCATCTCCATTTTGACAATCTTTAATCCACATTTCGGGGCCAAACATCAGAAAGGGGACCTTATTGCGAAACGCAATGCCAATACTGGATGTACCGATATCTTCTTCCTGCATACGGGCCCCCTCAAGCTCACCGGCAGTTTTCTGATAAAACGGCATCGCATAATTTTTTAAGACATACAGATCCTGATCCATTAATAGCATACTAAGGTTATAACTTGTAAAATGTTCTTTAATCTCACTATATAACCCGTCCAGGAAATCAATAGCCGTAGTATAACGTTCACGGCGTTTACTTAGTTCTTCTCTTGACAGCTTAATATTCAGATGGAATACATCACGCCCCACAGCCAAGTCTTGGCTGCGCTGCCATGACTCACCAACCCAGGGATGAACGTTGGGATCAATAACGCTGTCATTAATAAATTTATTGTAATACAGTTCAAGTTTAGCCTTATTGCGGCGTTCACGAATCATTATATACCTCCAATATATGAGTCTTGTCCAATAAGCTGACAATGCCAAAACACCGCTTTATTGGATTTCATCTAAAATAATATCATACGAATATGCCTTTTCCATTCTATTCTTTCCATCCTAATTCACTAAAAAACATTCTATTGCAACAATCTGGAGAATAAACTACGCAAACGTAAGGCGGGGTTTTATCCCCGCCTGATGCAATCTTGATGATTAAGTACGGTAGGTGGTCAGATCTTCACTGAAATGCTGAATCACAGTCTTAAATTCAGTAATTTTTCCCATCATATCCTGCAGCTTCTCGTTGTACACATGCACCGAAGCGCTAACTTCTTCACTGGCCGCTGAGTTTTCTTCAGAAATAGCTGCCAATGATTCAATCTTGCCATATACTTGATTGAGTCCTGTCATCTCCTGCTCAAGCTTTGTGATCATATCAACGATGTTAACCGCTACAATATCAATGTACCCGACATTTTCGGCACTACCAGTCACAACAGCATTCAATTGCCTGCTTTCAGAAGCAAGGATATCGAATTCAGCCTCAATCATTTGCACAACCTGATCAATAATGTTTATTAAAACCTTTAAATCGCTGGAGATACTTTCGGAGTGCTGATGCGACTGTTCGGCCAGCTTTCGAACTTCTTCGGCCACAACCGCGAAACCACGCCCTTGCTCACCAGCCCGGGCCGCTTCAATGGCGGCGTTAAGTGCCAGCAGGTTTGTTTGTCCGGCAATGGCAGCCACCATACCGGTAATTTCATTAATTTTAGTCGCTTGCGTCTGCAGGTGCTCGGCCGAACGCTTCACTTCAGAAAACTTATCAAGGCTGTGCTCTAATTTGGCTGTCGATGCCTGCACTTCGGCAAACCCTTTATTAATTTCCTCCACTGCCGCTTCCAGCTGCTCTTTATTCCGGCTTTGTTCAGTCACCACCGTACTTAAGGTCTCAAGATTCCCATTTAAAATACCTACCGCACTTGCTGTTTCCATAGCTTGATTAGTAGCAGCAGTAGCAACATCATGCACTACCCCTGATATTTCGTCTGAGGTATCTTTCATCCGTCCGGCCAAAGAGTTAAAATCATCGCCATACTTGTTCATCTCATCAGTAATACCTTTAAAGCCAATGAACTCACTCTTAACCCGTTGCTTATAACGGGCCAGCATTTTCATTATGTCTTCAAATTCATCACTTGATTCCAGTTTACTCTCAGTAAAGTATTTCCGGTCCTGAATACCGGCTATTTCCTCCCGTAATGTTGCAAAGGGTCTGAGAAGAAGCGCAGCAGCGCCAGCAGCCGCTGCACCATGTAAGAAGGCTGTCCATAATGACACAGGTACATCCACTGCCGCCAATAATCCATCTATCAGCAGTGAAATTGCCGTAACAGCGATCCCAATTTTAGCTGGAATACTCTTAAACATGCCGAAACTCAGCAATTTATTAAGCCGATAGACAACAGTATAGGTGATCGGTTTCGGAAATGTAATAACCATTTTGAGGTGTTCTGAAGAAGATTCAATAATCTCAGTCTTGATGTCTTCTTTAAAATAATCAGCAGCTCCAGCCAAAAGGCCTTTCATATAGCCAAACATGCCCCGGTGGGAACGATAACTCAAGATTGCCCCATATTCCGAAATCGGGCTGATCAAAAGTTCCGGCGGCTTGGCACCGGGTATCCGCTTTACCATAACTACATGCACATCATACATGGAGCGCAGGAAAGAGTACAGACTCTCCTGACGGAAGAAAGCCGGGTAAGACTGGGCGAAGGTCCGGACATTGTCCTTGCCGATGGCAAGCCAGATTTCATCCTGGCTTTTTCCCGTCCGCTCAGCTAAATAGGAAACGAAAGACTTTGGTTTAGCATCGTCAACCTCTTCGGTCGGCATGAACATTTTATCATACTGCCAGCCAACATGCTTCATTGCGTCAGTGGTTAAGTCATTCCCCCAAATCTTGCGGGCTGTATTGACCCAAGTGCCAACCACCGTTCCCTTCATAAATCACCACTCCGTATTATAAAATTGCTTTTTTTTGCTGATGAGAAGCATTCCACAATATTACTACTTTGTATTCTCGCTTCAGTCAAAAAATCCCTCTATTATTTGTAGTTTTTGCCCTCTTTTCCCCATAGAATCTTAAACAAGTCGCAAAGCTACGGCTTATCATAAAGCCTATCAACCTAATATTGAACCACCACAGCCACTAACAGTGAAGGCCACCTGCGCTTAGGCAACTCCAATAATATAGACCAAAAATACAGAAGAAATGCTCTGATAAAGATCGACAAACGAAAACGAAACCAGCACCTAAACCGAGCAGACCGCAAAAAGCAAGCACATACTGAATTTTTGCTGCTCCTTATTATGTTGCTGCCTGCATCGGGTTAAACTAACCTATAACTAAGCAGGAGGTGATAGTATTGTCCAGCAATGAAAACAGCAGCATTTACAGTTTCTGGAACGGCAAGAATTTAAAAGGCACCAACGAATACTTCGATCACATCGGCAGCGGTGAAAATTGCAATGAGTTCAAATGTGTTGAGGGTACAGAAACAGTCTGCGCCGATGAGCTTTAACAACAACAAAAAATCCACGCCAATACTGGGTGGATTTTTTATTTGCCTACTTAACGGCCGCCAAGCAATGAGGTTGTTATAATTACCGGCTCCAGTGCCTGAAAGCGTGTACTTTCCAGCGCCTGCAATTCACTTGTTAATTTAATGAGCTCTTCTTTCAATACTGTTTTTGTATAACCAAATTCCTCAAGCCGATGCACTGCCGCATCAAGCTCATTAATTTTATCAACATATTCCTGGTGGGCTCTAACAATCTCCAGGCCGGTTTTAATTTTCATACTCTACATCACCATTACAATTGAATTCGCTATTCGGCATCCAATAAGGGCAATCATTAAAGGTCAGGAGAGCAGGCCTGAGGCAATCGCTAAATCCTGTCTGGAAGCTTGCTATTGGATTTCACTTATATTATATCCTAATTTAAGGAAATTCACTCATGCTGGCAGTAAAAACTGCAGTTCCTATTTATAAGTCCGATTAGGGTAAAAAGATAAAACTCCCGTCTTTGGCAACCCCATTCAGCTCATTATCGATATTCTCCATTTTTCCGGATAATACTTCCTTAAAATCAGCACCAGACTGTGCTTTCTTTTGGTTACTGTCTTGGGTGTCACCCTGGTCACAGTTATTAAACTCACAACGTTGAACAGGTACAATTTTTAGCACCAATATAACCGCCCCCTTATGCCAGGCTCAATGTAGCCTCTACAATTAGTATCGTAATGTGCAATTATATTCTTAAAGCTGAACTTTTTTTACTGGTTCTTCATCCAATTCTTACTTTGAGTTGCCCGTTTATACCTTGGTTAAACTATCGAATGAGGAGGTGGTAAATATGTTTCACAAAAAGAAACGCAGGTCAATGCTGGGCATGGATATGGACATGGATATGGATGTAACTTCAGTGCTTAAAGCTGTGGCTGTCGGCGCAGTTATTTACCAGGCTGCCAAATTCATGATTCACGAAATGACTGAAGACTAAAAAACCCCCTCCCTATTTATCGAAGGAGGAGGTGATAATATGTCTAAGAAGCAAGAGCTGTGCAATAAAAACTGCCAAAGCAGCAAGGCTAATGTAGAGTTCGGCAAAGAGATTTGCCCGAACGCCAAAGAAAACAAAAAACAGGAAAAAAGTTGCAAATAATATAGATCAGGGTGGAAACTATTCCACCCTGTTTTATTTTAATTAAATTTTTTATGCCCGGTATATTTATCCAATTTGGGGGAATACTGAAATTGGAGGTGAGTGGAATGGGGTTTAAAGACCTACCAGGCGGATCAAGTGCTAAGCAGGGCCAATCCGCCGCTGACAAAACCACAGCTCAGCAAGCTTCAGCTGCTAGCGATACCCTTCAAAAACAAGAATCTCTTACCAACACCAAATCTTCCCAATAACCCCCTTTTATAATACTAGAGCGGCTTTTGCCGCTCTAGTATTATTTTACAAATGTTTATCGCCCCACTAATCCTTATATATCCTGCTGTAAGTATTTCATTGAAATCGAAACATTGGAGAAACTATAAATAAGCTTTAAACAGGAGGAGGGATTGGATGAAAAAACTTATTCCGGGCATGTTTTCCAGTGTAACCGATGCCGAATTAATTTTGGCCACCACCGGCTATGACGATGATGCACCTGAAAACGAAACAGATAAGTTTAGCGACAATGCCGGTGACAATAGCCTGTCACGTGCCGAAATCAATTCCTCAATCATTTCTGAAGCAACTGCCAATGAAACCTCTTATCGTAAGGCTATGGAAAAAGGACTCGAAGATTCTTTGCAATAGAACTAGTAAAAATCCCTGTAGGCATCAGCCTTACAGGGATTTTTTCAGCAACAAACTTTTCCGGGAAATAATTTCTTGGTAGACACTAACGATTGCCGGATTGATTTTCTCTAACGCAGCAGGAGACAGTTGTGACAGTTTATACCGATCTTCCATCATATTCAATAACTGGCTCAATCTTTTTACATCATCTTCAGCTATTTCCATTTGTTCCCGGTACCAATTCATGCCACACATACGCTCAGCCCCCTCTTTCTTACTATTCGCAGAAATAACTCTAAACCCTCTAAGCCGGAACCTCGGTTGCAATATCCTCAACTTTAGCACTGCAACCTTCAAAAATCCGTTCACGGCAACGCAAACAGTAATTATTATCAACATGTTGTAATGCATAAGTAACGGCATGCTCCGTATGCACAAAAAACCGTTCCTTACCAATCTTGTTAGCAAGACCTGTCTTATTTAAGATTTTCTCCGGCTGTTCATTAAGACCGGAAAGTAAAACCAGTATCCCCCGTTTCTGCAGACTCTCTACAATACCTCGCAGATGATCTTCACCAGTCAGATCGATAAACGGCACTTTACTAAGGCGGAGAATAACAATTCTGGGATTATATTGAATGGTATCCATAATGCTCTGTGAAAACATCTGAGCTGCACCAAAGAAGAGCGGCCCTTCAATACTAAAGATGCTGATCTGCGGGCAGTCATGGGTATCCATCCGCGACTGGGCTGCTACTTTAGTTAAATGATTTTCCGGATTAGGCAGAACTTTGGTTACAACCAAAATGTCACTCATTCGTTTTACAAAGATGACCATAGCCAGCAACAGTCCTACCTCGACAGCTACTGTCAGATTTGCCAATACTGTCAGTAGAAACGTAACAACAAGTACCCAGGCACTATTGGATCTGGTTTTTAAAATAGAAAAAAAAGCATGATGTTCACTCATATTATAAGCGACCAGCATTAACACCGGTGCCATACTGGCAAGTGGAATATTCCCGGCATAAGGAGCCAGGGCAATGAGGGTTGCCAAAACAAATAAGGCCGATATTACAACCGAATAGCGGGTGACTGCCCCACTCTTAATATTGGTGGCAGTCCGGGCAATGGCCCCGGTGGCCGGAATACCGCCAAAGAGTGGTGTTACTATATTAGCAATCCCCTGTCCAATCAACTCCCGGTTGCTATTATGGCGTGTTCCGGTCATACCGTCGGCCACAACAGCCGAAAGCAACGATTCAATCGCTCCCAGCATTGCGATAGTAAAGGCCGGTCGGGCAAGCTGCTCCAGCTTATCAACAGTAATAGCAGGAAAGGCAAAATGCGGCAACCCGCCCGGAATCCCTCCGAAAGCGGTCGCGATAGTAGCTACTTGCCCCGGATACATGAACGTTGCTATTACCGTCGAGGCTAATAATCCAACAAGTGAACCCGGAACCTTGGGCAGGAAACGCGGTGTGAACAAGATAAGAGCCAGACAGACTATCGCCGTTAAGATACTATAGGGATTAACTGTATCAAGACGAAGCAGGATCTCCCGGATACTGTCAATAAAGCCTTCATGGCCTTGTATCCCTGCCAAACCAAGAAAATTTGCGATTTGCCCGATAAAAATATTAATCGCAATCCCAGCAGTAAACCCAACCGTAACCGGCCGAGGAATAAACTTTATGAGCGTACCCATTTTAAGGAGGCCCATAACAATCAGGATTATACCTGCCAACAAGCCCGCGAGCAGCAGATTCTCATAACCATGGGCCAGAACAATAGAAAGCAATATCGGTATAAATGCCCCTGTTGGGCCTGTAACCTGATAACGGCTCCCGCCAAACAAGGAAGCCAGCACCGCAGCAATAATTGTCGTGTAGATTCCGTACTCAGGTTTTACTCCGGCAGCAATCGCAAAAGCCATCGCCAAGGGTAGTGAGATTACCCCGACAGTAAGACCGGACATTAAGTCTTTTTGAAAATGCCTGGAACAGTAGCGTTTTAGTGGTACTTTTAGAGGACGTAGCATGCAATATTCCCTTCTGCAAAAAGTGTACAAATTAATTATAACGCCTTGTTTACATTATGTACATTTCACCAGTCGCCATATTACTAAATTGAGCTGGAATAATCCCCATTTTTCGTTGTTAGCTTGCAATAACCAACTCAGGCAGACAAATAGTAAGCAAAGCTACTTCCTAATTAAACTTTGGAATTCTCAGCACAGAAACTCGACTATTATTCATCCATGTTTGCAGGATTATGACCACTAATAAAGAAAAGGTTAATATCGGTATCGTTTATAAACCGGAAATGGGGAGGGTTTCTTATGTTTGCACTTAATTTTATATCGCCTCATAATGAAAAATTGTTAATTGCCCGGCAAAAAAGCGCTACTATCCGGTTAGGGGATATACGGGATATTTATTCCGAGAATTCCATCGTTTGGATTACATTTGGAAACAAATACGGGCCCAAAAAGAAACTATATGAAGCAATAATTGATAAAGCCCTTACTAAAAAATTCTGCGATTTAACGACTAAAGAACTAATCCATCAAAACCCTGCCATCTCAACCGTTGATGAACTAATTCGGACCTTCGAAGCAATATACGAAAAACAGATTCATGTCGATGATACGGTTACTGTGATTCACTTTACCGAAGTAGTGAGCGAGCAGGATGCACTATAGATTAAGCTAACAGCCGCGGGGAAATACTGTACATACGGAGGTGAATACATGGGTAAAATATCTGCTAAGAGCAGCTATAAAAATATGAAGACAGCAGTGAAAAGTTCCCAGTTTTTTATTGATAAACAAGCAGCTAAGGTTATAAAAAATAAAACAGCAAAAAAGGGACATGAGTGATATGTAACAACATATAGCCTGTAAAGCCTGTCTAAGCGTTCGCTTCGGCAGGCTTTTTCTTTGCTTGGAAGAGGATAATTTAATAGTACATTCTTATGTACACACATCTTGCATGTTAATCATAGAATGTATCATAACCCCAAAAATATTTAAGGAGGACTATTATGGATGGATTTGGCTTTACGTCTATAAGTGGCACCCGCAGCATGGTTCACGAACTATGCGACGAAATCGGGCTCAATATGGTTATATTTTTATCTGACGGGACCACTTACTATGGCCTTCTTCAGCGCGTTGAGGATGGACGTTTTGCAAGGTTAGCCCCTGCTGGAGGACAGCAGAATGTTGTTGTAATTCCCCCTAATGGTTTAGCCTATTTAGAAGATTTTACCTTGATTGACCTGTGTACCAT
>JAEWGR010000188.1 GCA_023388195.1 Bacillota bacterium | reverse complement strand
GTACTATCTGCAGTCAGCGGCTGGCCAAATAAATGCTCAATCGCTGGCAGTCCAAAGCGTACTATGGGATTAATCCCGGGATCATTGCGGCCTAAGCCAAAACCGTCAATAAATAATAATAATACCTTCATTGCAAAATTAGCCTTTCTTACAGATAAGAAAAACCGCTGGCGCAGTCTTGCAGGCTGTGCGCATGGCAGTTATTCCTTAAATACAAAGGGAACGGGTTTACTTTTGGCATGACCCAAAAGTAACAAAAAGTCTAGGCCCGAGGCCTCCAAAAGCTGAAAAGCCGGGCAGTATTCCTAAAATCCGTAAACTCGCTGCGCTCAAACAGACGGATTTCTTAACGGCATACCGCCCGGCTTTTCTCCTGCGGAACGCTTTTTCCGGCAATGGCCGCTGGGTTACCGGGGTTACGAGGGTTGAGGGTCACCTTTCCTTGAACAAGTCAGGCATTGGATCTTGTTCCCCGCAGTTTATCAGGACTTTTAGCCTCTCAAAACTTATAAATTCTGATATAGTAAAAGACCTAGCGTGTGCCAAGTCCCGCAGGGCGCCGGCACACGCTTTCGTAGATTAAGAAAGAAGAAGGGACAACCCTTCCTCTCTTTAATGCAACTCATTTTCCTGACTAACTGTTTTTTCTTTGCCTGATTTTTGTTTTTCCTGTTCCCGCAGCTGGGCGGCAAGATACTGAACATCATCCATGAACGCCTCGAATTTCGTCCATTTTTCACCGGCCAGGCTGAGTGGGTTGTTGTACAAATTTTTAATATAGTCTTCAAACTCTTTTTTTGTAAGTGGATCGTTTTCCGGTGTCCGCAGCATAGTAAACTCGCCGCAGCTTTCCAGGCGAGCCACTTCGATGGTACTTAGATCAGATAAATCAAGTCCTTTTTTATGCAGCTCCTGCCGCAAATCATCATAGTTAAAATGGATTTTGGTGAAATTCTCTTCGATCAGGCGTCCATCTTTGACCAGCGTTACCGGTGTACCCTCAAACCATTTACGCAAAGTATTGTTCTTCAAGGCCAAATAGCCTAAAAGCTGCTGCAGCAGCAGTAATGCCACCAAAGCCTCAATCCCGGACCTTAAGGTAGGGGTTTGATCCATTGTTCCCGCCACAATCACGTCGCCAATACCAACCATAATGACAAAATCAAATGGTGATAATTGGCCAACCGTGCGGTTGCCCATCATTCTGACAACAATCAGGGCTAACGTAAACAGGATCACTAATCGCAAAGCGACCTGACCTATTGAACCGCTATCAAACACGGTACCACTCCTTTTCTGTCAGTATTATTAACATGACATCCAAGTGTTATACCGAATCAACGCGATTAAAGAAAGCTATTTGTCCTCTTTGATCAGTTCAATAAGCTCCAGATAGTCCTGCTCCAGCCGTAGAAACTCATCCGCAATATTTAATGCAGTCAAAACGGCAATCTTGGCCGGTGACAGACGGAGATTAGCCTTTGCTGTTTTTTTCATGCGTTC
Source organism: Bacillota bacterium (assembly GCA_023388195.1). Taxonomy (GTDB): domain Bacteria; phylum Bacillota; class Negativicutes; order Sporomusales; family Sporomusaceae; genus Sporomusa. The sequence goes on along the minus strand of JAEWGR010000188.1, from coordinate 6,937 downwards.
ATCCAGCATAGCGGCCAAACGCCTGATCCGTGCTTCTTCCAAATTACCTTTTAGAGCGTAGGTTTCGCCGTATATCTCAACGGTAACCTTATTTTTAATTTCTGACATACTCCACCTGAAATAATATATTTATTGAGAATATACTTCTAGCCTCTAAAAACTAATTCCTGCTAAAAAAAATAAAAAGGCGGGATAACCCCGCCCAAGGTAACCGGTAACTATTCTTTACCGGCTGCTTCCGCCTTATTTAGAATGCTATGACGGTAACTGTATACAAAATAGACAACAAAGCCGATTGCTGACCAGATCCCAAACCGCATCCAGGTTTCTTTCGGTAGATTGGCCATTAAATAACCACAGGACAGTACCGCCAGCGGGGCAACGATTTTTACGGCCGGACATTTAAACGGGCGGGGAATATCAGGTCTGGTATAACGCAGCACTAATACCCCAATCGCGGCCACAACAAAGGCAAACAGGGTCCCGATATTAGTAAGTTCGGCAATAATACCGATAGGGGTGAAACCAGCGATGAGGGCAACGGCAATACCGGCAGCCATCGTAATTATATGCGGTGTACCGTATTTGGGATGTACTTTGCAGATGCTGGCAGGTATCAGCCCATCCCGGGACATAGCAAAAAATATCCGTGTCTGGCCATACATTAAAACCAGTAATACTGTTGTGATACCGGCAATTGCCCCGGTCCCCACCAGCGCTGAGCCAAAATTGTAACCAATGGCCCGGAGGGCATAAGCGACAGGTTCAGCATTATTTAAATCCTGGTATGGCACCACCCCGGTCAGAACACCGGCAACAACAATATAGAGGATTGTGCATATTATAAGCGACCCAATAATGCCTGCCGGCAAATCCCGTTTTGGATTCCGGCATTCCTCAGCAGCAGTTGCTACTGCATCAAAACCGATATAGGCAAAGAAGATAATTGCCGCTCCGGCTGCTACTCCGGAAAAGCCAAAAGGCATCAGCGGCGACCAGTTAGCAGGGTTCACCTTGGGACCGGCCAGAGCCAGAAAAATAAAAACTGCGGCCAGTTTTATCACGACCAGGACTTTGTTAAGAGTAACACTCTCTTTCGTCCCCCGCACCAGCAGTACACTCAATAGCAGTGCAATCAGCATAGCCGGCAGATTAACGATCCCGCCGTCGGCCGGTACGGCCGTGAATGCCTTGGGTAACTCAATCCCCCCGGACTTCAGCAGGCCTACCATATAACCGGACCAGCCGGCGGCAACCGCACTTGATCCTACCGAGTACTCCAGAACAAGGTTCCAGCCTACAATCCAGGCAATGATCTCACCTAATGCAGCATAACTATAAGTATAGGCACTGCCGGCAATCGGCACAATAGCAGCAAGTTCGGCATAAGCCAGAGCAGCAAACGCACAGGCTAAACCGGAAATAACGAATGATAGCATGATACCTGGTCCGGCGTATTTAGCAGCAGCTACACCGGTTAAAACAAAAATACCGGTGCCGATAATACAGCCAATGCCCAATAGAATTAGATCGGTGGCACCAAGACTCTTTTTTAACCCTCTTTGCTCCGCCCCCTCTTTAAGCTGATCAATACTTTTTGTACGAAAAAAATTCATAGGTTCACCTCTTTGCAGTTTTTCTCCTGAAAAAAACAGATCTGTCTATAATAGACAGATCTGATTCCAGTAAATATCCAATCAATGCAGACATTTACGCAATATGTCCATCCCGGTTAACAGTTTAACACAAACAGACCGAGAGGTAAAGGTTTTTTTGTTTTTATCTGAGAGACATTTCGTGGTTTAATCCCGAAGTTTCGCGCCAAATGTTCTTTCTAGTTGTACAATAGTATTTTTGTAGTATTCATCGATTTCAGCATCGGTCAGTGTCCGGTCATGAGCCCGGAAAGTAAGCGAAAACGCCAGACTGCGTGAGCCAGCTGCTACTTGCTGCCCCGTATATACATCAAACAGCTGCACCGCGCTTAACAAAGGACCGGCATTGTCCATAATGGCCTGGGTTATATCCCCGGCCAGGATTTTTTCAGGCAGCACGAGTGCCAGATCACGGGTAATGGCCGGGAATTTGGGCAAAGCCTGATAACCGGGGGTAGTAACCGTATGTTTAATGAGAGTCTCCACGTACAACTCAAACAAGTACACCTTACGGTTAATTTCATACGCGTTAAGCACTTCCGGATGTACTTCACCCACATACCCTAACACATCGGCGTCTTTTTTTATAATGGCTGTTTTACCAGGATGCAGGGAAGGATTCTGGGCCGCCTCAAAACGATAGCCATTAATTCGCAGGCCCGCAAGCACAGCCTCAACACTGCCTTTGGCATCATAAAAATCAATCATATCCCGTGTCTGGTTCCAGGCAACACCATGACGTTTGCCAAGCATCGCCCCGCATAACATAAGCGGCTCCTGCGGCAGCTCCTTGAGGGGCAGTTCTGATGGCAGATAGACGGCACCAATTTCATAAATCTTAAATTCCTCATTTTTCCGGGCAAGATTACGGACGATGGTATCCATCACCCCACCCAGCAAGGTGGTGCGCAAAATAGGGAAATCGTCAGTAATGGGGTTAAGAACCTCAATCGCTGTGCGCAGCGGACTGGCAGCCGGGATATTAAGTTTATCAAAAGCGCCAGGATGAGTAAAGCTAAGTGAAATAATCTCGACAAAACCGCAGCCGGTCAAAACATCTTTCATCTTATCAACAAGGCTCTGAGAATGGCTCTGTTTTCCTTGAATCATACTGCCGGCCGGGGTGGTGGAAGGCACATTGTTATAGCCATAAATCCGGACAATCTCTTCGCTGATATCGGCCGGCAGCGTAACGTCGCCGCGCCAGGAAGGTACGGTTGCGGTAATCTTATCCTCACCGGTATCAAGTGTAAAGCCTAACCGGCTTAGTATATCTTTCATGGCGCTGCCGGAAATGTCGGTACCCAAATAGTTATTTATCTGCGCTGGCGAAAAAACAATCTGTTTTGGCAGCTGCATGTCAGGGTAGACATCAACAATGCCCGGACATACCTTGCAGGCCCCCATATCTTCCAGTAATTTAGCTGCCCGGTCAAGCGCCTTGATTATATTGGCCGTATCTACCCCCCGCTCAAACCGGCCTGAAGCTTCAGAGCGAAGGCCAAGAGCGCGTGAGGTCCGGCGAATGCTGACACCTTTAAAAGCAGCGGCTTCCAACAAAACGTTCTGTGTGTTGGCGGTGACCTCAGTGGCCAGTCCACCCATAACCCCGGCAATCCCCACTGCCTGCACGGCATCGGCGATTACCAGCATATCCGGTTCGAGCTCCCGTTTTATACCGTCTAACGTAGTCAGTTTTTCACCCGGATTGGCTTTCCGGACAACCAAACTGTGGCGTGCCAGCAGGTTATAGTCATAAGCATGCATAGGCTGACCTAATTCCAGCATGACGAAGTTGGTTACATCGACAACATTATTAATGGGGCGCATCCCTGCGGCCTGGATGCGGTGCTGCAGCCAGGCCGGTGAAGGCCCAACCTTAATGTTTGTTAAAACCCGGGCCGCAAACCTTGGGCAAAGGCAGGAGTCGGCAATCTGGATTCTGGTTAGACTGTTAGCCTTCTCTGTCCCGGCTTCTTTTAAGTTGAGCATCGGTTTTTTTAGAGCAGCCCCGGTTAAGACTGAAATCTCACGGGCGATGCCAATAATGCTGAAACAATCGGCCCTGTTGGCTGTGATTTCGAATTCCAGGACGACATCATCAAGGCCCAGGGCCGTACGGATATCGATACCAACAGCCGTGTCGGCAGGCAGGATATAAATTCCTTTCCGGGCCTCCGGTGATACCAGTTTGCTATCAATAGCAAGTTCTTCTGTTGAGCACAACATACCGTAAGACAGGATGCCCCGCAAGCTAGTGGGCTGAATGCTCATCCCGTTTGGCAGCAGGGCACCAACGGCAGCCACAGGGACAACTGCGCCCGGCCGGACATTGGTTGCACCGGTAACGATAGTAAGCACCTCGGTGGCGATATCAATCTTGCACACCGATAGTTTATCGGCATCCGGATGGGGAGCAATTTCCAATACTTTACCGGTAACCACACCGGTAATATTCTGCCCCAGGGGTTCCACCGCCGCTACCGAAATCCCGGCCATTGTCAGCATATCGGCAAGTTTTTCCGGGGTTTCATTTATTTCAACATAATCTTGCAGCCATTTAAATGACGCTCTCATAACTTTCCCCCTTTATCATTTTAAAACTGACGTAAAAACCGTATATCATTATCAAAAAACAGTCGTAGATCATCAATGCCATACGTTAGCATGGCAATACGCTCGACCCCCATGCCAAAAGCAAAGCCACTGACTTTATCCGGATCAAAGCTGCTCATTTCCAGAACCCGGGGATGGACCATTCCGGACCCCAGGATTTCCAGCCAGCCTGTGCCTGAACATACCCGGCACCCTTGGCCGGCACACATAACACAGGAGATATCAACCTCAGCGCTGGGCTCGGTAAAAGGGAAAAAACTGGGACGAAATCTCACATTAACACTATTACCAAATATCTCTTTGGAAAACAGCTCCAATGTGCCTTTTAAGTCGGCAAAACTGATGCCCTGATCGACGACGAGCCCTTCCACCTGTTGAAACATAGGCGAATGGGTGGCATCATAGTCACGGCGGTACACCTTGCCGGGGGCAATGATCCGGATTGGCTGATTGGGTACAGACGATTGCATTGTCCGGATTTGCACAGGTGAGGTATGTGTTCTGAGCAAAAATTCTTTAGTAATGTAAAAGGAATCCTGCATATCCCGGGCCGGATGGTCCTGGGGCAGATTTAACGCTTCAAAATTATAATAGTCTTTTTCTACTTCCGGGCCCTCGGCAATCTCAAAACCCAAACGCATGAAAGTATCTTTTATACGATTCAAAGTAAGGGTCAGCGGATGTAAATGCCCTAATTCAACCTGCCGGCCCGGCAGGGTTACATCAATTGTTTCGGAGGCAAGCTTCCGGGCAACCTCAGCTTGCTTCATAACATCCAGTTTATCAGTAATAATTTGCTCGATTTCATTTCTGACCTCATTGACAATCTGGCCGGCCCGCGGCCGCTCTTCCGGGCTTAATGCGCCCAAGCCGCGCAGCACGCCTGTTAACAGCCCTTTTTTCCCCAGATACTTAACCTTCAGTTCATTAAGTGCTTCTTTACCGGCAACCTCTGCTAATTCCTGCAGTGCAGTCTCTCTTAATGCCTTAAGCTCTTGTTCCATACATGCCTCCTAAGGAATAAAATAAAAGACTCTCTCCCCATAAGGGGCGAAAGTCTCGATTTCGCGGTACCACCCTAATTATACTCAGTTTCCAGTAACGCGGAAAAAACGCCCTGGCCTACACAGACAAACCCTTCAGCCGGGATACTCGGAAGTGAACTTCTGCCAGCTGTTTCGGCGCCGCTCTCAATCTATGGCAGCATCCTCCCTGTAGAAACGTGACTAACATACTCTCTTCCTCATCGCATAACAACAAAATCAACTATTCAGTTAATGCATCATGAGCCGTTTATACCACAAATACGCAGCAATGGAACCGGTAGCTTCGAACATTCTCCAGAAGAATTCGGCGGTCATCATCGTAGGACCCCACCCTCTCTGCCTGTAATGGCAATTTCCGTCATTGCTAAGCGTATTATATCATAGCAGCCTGCAAATTACAAGGTTGCCCGCTGCCTTACGGCCTCGTACAATATAACCCCGGCAGCTACCGCTACATTAAGAGACTCGGCGGCACCGACAAGCGGTATGGTAAGGCAGCCATCGGCTTTGTCAATCAGCTCCCGCCCGACCCCCTGGCCTTCATTGCCCAGAATGACAGCTACAGGCTTCTTCAAGTCGGCCTGGTAATAAATATCCGCATTCTGCAGCGCGGTAGCCAGTATACCGATATTAGCCGACCTCAATGCTGTAATCAGCTCGCCCGCAGCTACTCCCTCCCAAACCGGCAGGTGAAAGAGGGACCCCATGGTCGCCCTCACCGTTTTACCGGCATAGATATCAGTCGCGCCCTTGAGTATGACCACCCCTGTACAGCCGGCGGCATCGGCAGTGCGAATTATCGTACCGGCATTGCCGGGGTCCTGAATACCATCCAAAACAACAATCAACGGTACTTTTCCGGCCGGCGTCAGCATTTGTGCAAGTGAAGATTGCTGTTTTTTTAACACGGCCATAATGCCCTGTGGCTGCTCTGTATCAGATAATTTATTATAGACAGATTCAGATACTGACACCAGTCGGCATTGTTTGGCTGCAAGCCTGTCAAGCACCTGTCCTGTCCGTTCACGGGCCGCTGCCGCCTCCGTATATATACATAAGTGCACAGGCCAGTCAGAAGCAGCACATTCCTCGACAATACGTACCCCCTCCGCTATAAACAGGCCCAGCTCATCGCGGTGTTTTTTTTGTTTAAGGGAGGCAATCTCTTTAATTATTTTATTGGTTGGGCTGGAAATGACTGTATTCATTCCAATTCCTCCAGCTTCTGGATGCCTTTGGTTTGACCAACAGAAATAATAATATCACCAGGCTTAATTTTTTCATCAGGCTGCGGCGGCACAATAAGCTCACTCCCCCGTTTAATCGCCACAACATTAACCTCATATTTTGCCCGCAGATTAGCCTGGGCCAGACTTTGACCAATTAATGTTCCGGGAGCGGCAATCTCAACAATACTCAAATCTGGCGACAATTCAATATACTCCAGCACATTTGTCGCGACCAGGTTATGGGCAACACGCTGCCCCATATCCCGCTCGGGGTAAACAACCCGGTCGGCACCTATTTTAGCTAACATTTTTCCATGCAATTCGTTGCGGGCCTTGGCAACAATGTGTTTTACGCCAAGGTCCTTGAGCAAGAGGGTTGTTAAAACATTGG
>JAEWGR010000126.1 GCA_023388195.1 Bacillota bacterium | reverse complement strand
GCATTAATCTGAATATCACGGATATTACCGGCAGCGGCATTCAGGCTGTCATGAAATATTAGTCCAGAGGAGGATATCCCATGTTTAAAAGAACTTTCATCTGCTTCACAATCTGCGCCCTGCTTATGGCCGGCTTACCGCTGGCAGCCGGTGCAGCAACCGTAAATACCAACGTAAATGTGTCTGTCTCTACTGCCGATCAGGTAGGTGCCAACGGTCTCATTAACTGGGATGAAGGGTTTGTGGAGGCCACCGGTACCGGTGTGCCTTCCAGTATTGCCAAATCCCCGGCCCAAGGCCGCTTGATGGCCAGACGGGCAGCTATTGTCGACGCTCAGCGCAATCTGTTGGAAAGCATTGAAGGGGTAAAAATTACAGCCGAAACTACAGTGCAGAACTTCGAAACAACTAATGATATGGTAAGAACCCAGGTCACCGGTGTTGTCAAAGGATCTAAAATCGTCAATGAGCAGCAGCTGCCTGACGGTACTTATCAAGTAACACTGCGTATCAACCTCTATGGCAACGGCAGCCTGGCCGAGGTTGTTGTTGATGCCACCAAACCGGTTACCCCAGTTCCCCTGCCGTCTCCCTCTCCCTCGTACTACCCGGTTGCTTTGCCGGTATATACCGGGTTAGTTGTGGATGTAAGCGGCCTGCCGCTGGAACGGGCCATGTCCCCGGTTATCTTTGATGACACCGGCCGCGCCATTTACGGCCACACCAATATTATTCCTGAATATGCCGTGTCGCAGGGGATGATCGATTATATGTGCACGCCGGAGGACATCCGCGCGGTTGAGCTCGGACAGTCCCGCGCCGGTACGACCCCGATTATGGTAAAAGCACTTGGCCTCCGCGATCATAACGTAAATATCATTATTAGTCAGGCTGATGCGGACAGGATACTGGCTGCTAACGCCCAGTGCAATTTTCTCCCGAAAGCAATGGTTTGTGTACGGCAGTAATGGCTAGCAAAAAAGGGTTGTGTTGAAATAAAAATTTCACACAACCCTTTTTTTGCCTTTATCCCCAAGCCGTTACACTGACTGCCTGCCCCAAACCAAATGCATACAAGATCTGCTCCTTTACCGGGCGCCCAAAGATACGTTCCACAGCACTGCTATACATGCTGAGCTGTACTGCATACTTCGCCGCCAGCTCATCGGTTGTAGCGGCCCGGTCAGTCTTGTAATCAACAAGTACCAGGCCATCCTCCTCCGCAAACAGGCAATCAATTACCCCTTGTATGAAAATCTGCTCACCGCAGCCGTTTAATTCAGGAAAGAATTTCTCCGCCGGCAGCATCAGGCTAAACGGCAACTCACGCCACACTTGCGGCGACCGTGTGAGCCGCCGGCCCAAATTGGAGGCAAAGAAAGCGGCGATCCCGGCGGTATCAACAGCCTGGGCCTGACCGGGCAACAAAATCTGAGACGCCTCCAATTGCCGGACCTGGGCCGCGATGGCGTCTGCCGTATATGGCCCATTCAGGGAAACATGCTGCATAACAGAGTGCATCATAACCCCGTATTCCACGGCCGTCAGTCCCGTTGCCGCCTGCAGAAACCGGGGCCGGGAATGGACCTCTGCCGGCAGAAACAACTGCTCGGCTTCGTTGTCCCCAAGCTCAACCAGCTCCAGCCGCCGCTTGATTTCAGACACCGCCAGCTTGGCCGGCCTGCCGGCAGCAGCCGTACAACCGTACTCCCAGTTCAGGATATCATTGACCCAACCGTTATCAGTACCACAATCAACCGGAACTAATTGCCGCACCGCCGCCAGCAGTGTATCATCCGCCTCAGCCGACTGCGCCGGTCGTTTAATATCACCAGGCTGTAGAATGTTCACTTCCCACTGCGAAGGATGCCGGGCCAGTTCAGTCGCCGGCAGCGCAGAGCACCCGGTATATTGCCTGATCACGGCCCCATCTGCATGGCGGGCTACAGCCATCCCGATCCACTCCAGATAGCTTTTGGCCTTGATAACCTGACTGGCCGGAAGAGTAGTAGCCGGCTCCTCAACGCTGCGGCACCAGGCAGCACATTTTTGCGCCAGCTTCTTGGCCGAACCGACCAGGATCAATTTTTCCCTGGCCCGTGTCAAGGCAACATAAAGAATCCTTAGTTCCTCGGCTTTTGTCTCCAGCTCAAGCTTATGCTGAATCCCCCAGCGAGCCGGTGACGGATAGCGGAACCTGAGCTCCGGCAGGGTGACATAGGGACCAACCCCCAGCTCTTTATGACACAGTACCAGGGCTGTCGTATCCTGCAGGTTAATATTTTTGCCCATATCGGCAACAATGACAACCGGAAATTCCAGCCCTTTGCTTTTATGGATACTCATGACCCGGACAACATCTTCACTTTCCCCCAGCGCCCGCGCCACAGATAAGTCAGACTTTTTCTCCTTTAACCGTTCAATAAATCGCAGGAAGCGGAACAACCCGCGAAAATTAGTCGTTTCATATTGGCGGGCACGGTCATAAAGAGCCCGCAGGTTGGCCTGGCGCAGCCCGCCGCCCGGCATCCCGCCCACATAATCATAGTAACCGGTATCGCGAAAAATACGCCAGATTAGATCACCAACCCCCTTGCGCCGGGCCAGACTGCGCCAGGCAGTAATCCGGCCGTTAAGCAGCGCCACCTTGTCGGAAGCGGTACCAGCAGTACCGGCTGCTACCACGGCATCCCAGAGGGTACCATCAGGCTTACACAGCCGCAGGTTAGCCAGTTCGTCCCCTGTCAGGCCGGCCAGCGGGGATCTTAACACCGCTGCCAGGGGGATATCCTGGTGAGGATTATCAATAACGTGCAGCAGGGCCAGCATAATGGTAATCTCGGTCTCAGCAAAATAACCGCCAGCCAGCTCGGCATAACAGGGAATGCCATGTTGCCGCAGGATATCCTGCAGGATCTGAGCCTTCCCTTGTACGGAGCGCAATAAAATAACAATATCCCGGTAACATAGCGGCCGGTAACCGCCACTGTGTTTATCAAAAACATGCAAGCCGCTGCTTGTCAATTGCTGGATACGCCGGGTAATCAGTATTGCTTCCTGCTCAAAAGAACTGAGTTCCTCCTCGGCCAGCAGGCTGGCGGAAGCCTCAGGCCCGCCTTCATTCTCCGGGGCCGCGGCATCGGTGCCGTCATTTGCCTGCGGTTCCTCATCAGCACCATCACTGTCAATCACAATAAATTCGGCCGGACCGTTTACCACAGGCAGGTCTGTCAGCGGATACTCGGGGCCGGGGTTAAGCTGCTCTGCCTGGCCGTAATCAAGTTCAGCCGTCCGCCGGGTCATCAACTGGCAAAACAAAAAGTTGGCCGCATGCAGCACACCGGCCCGGCTGCGGAAGTTCTGACTCAGATCAATACGCCGGCAGCCAGTTTCCCCGCCACTTTGATACCGGTAGTATTTATCCATAAACAGCTCCGGCTCAGCCAGCCGAAAACGGTAAATACTTTGTTTAACATCGCCCACCATAAAGAGATTGGGCTGCTCTTGACTGGCGACAAGGCGGATTATCTCCTCCTGCACCCGATTGGTGTCCTGATACTCATCAACCATGATCTCACTAAAGCGGGCTTGCAGGCCTCTGGCTACCGCCGACGGGGCACAGGCCTCCGGTCCGGCGTTGACATCACGCAGCACCGCCAGGCACAAGTGCTCCAGATCATTAAAGTCGACAACGCCTTTTCCCTGCTTGGCAGCTGTATAAGCGGCAGCAAACCGGTTAACCAGCTTGACCAGGGCTGACACAAGCGGGCCAACCTGGCGCAAATCGTCAACAAGCTCGCTGCCACTGCGCTCAAAATAGGCGGCTTTGGCATCAGTCACCCGCTTTTTTGCCTTGTTGCGCTGGGTTTGAAAGTGATCTTTAATCTCCTTGGGCACATCCTTACCCACTGGCGCAATCCGGGGAAAGCTAAGCTCTGTCATAGCCGGTGCTAAGGCTGCCCAGGACTTGCCAGCGGCCAGCAGGAGGTTGTCAATAAGAACAATATCTTCCGCAAAGGTAGCCGCATAAGCTGCCGGATTGCCCGGTTCCGCCGCCTGGACCATCAGGCTGCACAGCGACTGCCTCGCCTCCTCCCAATCCAGCATCATCCGGTCCCGTACCAAAGCCGACCAGGGCGTAGCATCAAAGTCAGTCTCCGGCGGCAACGCAAACGCAGTAGTTAATCCGTCCAGCCAGGCCTCCGGCCAGGGATGGCTCCGGGAAAAATTATACAGTCTGAGCACCAGTCCGGCCAGAGAGTTATCCCCGTCTTCGTCACCATAATGATCAATCAAAGCTAAAAACTCAGTATCAGCCTGCGTATACCCCTCTTCAAACACAGCCTCAAGTACATCACTTTTGATCAGTGTAACCTCCGTCTCACTAGCGATCCGGAAATTAGGTTCGATATCCAATAAATAAAAATACTGGCGGACAAGGCTTTGGCAAAAGGCATGCAAGGTAGAAATACTGGCTGAGTTTAGCAATACCAGCTGCCGTTCGAGATGGCGCTTCAGTTCCGGGTCTGTTAAGCCCGGGTCGGCAATGGCAGCCGCTAAGGCTTCGCCCACCCGGCTGCGCATCTCACTGGCAGCCGCATTGGTAAAGGTAACAACAAGCACACGGTCCACACTTAACCGTTCCCCGGGGTCGATAATACGCCGGATAATCCGTTCAACCAGTACCCAGGTCTTGCCTGAGCCGGCCGCGGCGGCTACCAGGAGGTTATGACCGCGTGTTTCAATGGCGGCGAGCTGTTCAGGGGAGCATTGCATCACTCCGGCCTCCTTTCCGCTGGCGCAGTTCGTTCATAATAGTCTGATCATCCAGCTGCGGCAATGGCAGATAGTCATTCTCCGGCAGGTTTCTGTCAAACTGGCAGACTGGCCGGAAAGCACAATAACCGCAAGGGGTCGTCTTCGCCAGGCGGTAGGGGCGTATCGCCGTTTCACCGGCCAAAATCGCCTCTGCCACAGCTACCAGTTCCTGCTCAACATGAGTCAGCAGCAGGGTAAACTCTTCGCTGGTTTTGAGTTTATCCAGGCAGCTCTCATAGAAACCGTTTTTACCAAGAGCAATTTTGAAAAACTCGGACCAGCCGTTTAAGGTTTCATCCAAAAGCCCGGCCAGATTGACATCTGCCAGCAGCCAGCCCGGCATTTTTAGTTTGCCGTTGATCTCTTTTTCAATTTGTTCGGCACTTTTCAAGGTTGCTCCGGACACCAGCGGATTCTTCAGAAAATAATATAGCACCCCGGCCGGCAGACAGGCATTAACACCCGGTCTTTTACTGACAGCAACCAGGAGATAGGTCAAAAGCTGCAGTTTAAGGCCATAATAGACCTCTGCCAGACTGAGCCAGGCCCCGCCGGATTTATAATCAATGACAAGCGCATATTCCTGCCCGTCAAGTGCCCCGCCATCCAGCCGGTCAATCTGTCCGGCTATCTCTAAAGCTCCCGACGGCAAAGGAAAGCGCAGCGGCGGCAAAGCCCCGGGACCGCGCCCAAAAGACTGCTCGAAAGCCAACGGCTTAAATTTGCTTACCCGGGCCCAGGCTACGAGCCGGCTGATAGACCGGACAGCCCGCCTGGTCAGGCGCGTGACTAAATGGGCATGCTGCTTACTGCTGAGCAATATCTCATTTTGCAGCTTAGGGGCCAGCGTGGCGACGATACCGGTGCATAGCTCACTTATCTGATTTTGTGTCATATCGCCCCAATCCTGTCTGCGTTCAGTCAGTGTATCACCAAATTCTTTAATAACGGCATGCAGGAACTGGCCTAAATCAGGCGCTTTAAGCTGATAAACAGCCCGTTCTTTCAGCCCCAGGCCATATTGGGCAAAATGCTTAAACGGACAGGCTCGAAAGGCCTCAAACCGGGTCACACTACCGCGCAGCACCCCATTGCTCAGATACAGCCGGCCAGAGAGATTGGGAGGCAGGCGCTCGACCTGGTTATAATGAAACACCCCGCCGAGGGCGGCAGCCAGCTGTGGCCGCAGACTGGCCTTAGCCAGTGCCCAGTTATAGACATCCCACCAGGCAGGGCTGATATGGCCTGTCTGTTTGTACAGCCTGAGGGCGCAGGCCAGGGCCGCCAGCGCCCGTTCCGATCTGGCCAGATATTGGGCTTCCTGACAAGGCGGCGGCTCGACAGGCAAAGCCCTTATCTTGCTGCCGGCAACCTCTTTTAGCCGGCGCAAAATTGGGGACGGCCCCTGGGATTTGCCCTCCGCATCTGCCATCGAATAACTCACCCACAACCAGCTGCTGGCCCGGGTTAAGGCCGTATAGACCAAAAACTGCTCGGCAAACGTATCGGCAGCAGCGCCACCGCCAAGCTCCAGCCCCAGCCTGGTCAATAGCGTCCTCTCCATATCAGTCAGCAGGCCTTCCTCCCGCCGCCGGCGCGGCAGCGCACCATCGCTCGCCCCCGGTACAAAGGCGGCTTTGATGTTAAGCCGCCTGGTCCGTTCCAGCGCCGCAACGGTTACATAGTCAAGGCCGGGCGGAATCAGACTGAGCCTGGTCCCTTCCAGCCCTTCACCGACAATCGCCGCAAAATCCTCCAGTGTTAATGGCTGCTCAGCAAACGTATCCACAATTTGATCAAGCAATTCGACTACTTTGGCCCACATTTGCCGGTGCTCACGGGCTTGTTCCAAATCCCCGGCACTTTCAGCCGCAACAGCCCAGGTCTCCAGCGTGTCAGGTACCTGCAAGCCAATTAACAGTTCATAAACAGCCTGCGCTAATGCCACCGGCGGCAGCCCCTGCCGCCCAGCCGGCATCAGCCTGCCGGTGAACTGTATCAGTTCGGTCGTGCTTTGGCGGCGAATGTGATTAACCTGTTCCAAATACGCCTGCCCGGACTCACTTGACGCATCGCCGGCCCACTCATCCTCGGCCAGGGAATAGCGGCGGCGAAAGGTCCAGTCTTCCGGGCTTGTCCAGCGCGAACCGCGGATGCCAAACTCCAGGCAGTAATTTTCCAGAATATCAACTTCATCCCGGGTCACCGGCAGTAAGTCGGTTTTCAGACACCGGAATACCGGCTCATAGCTCCATTTCTCCAGCACAAGCTCTATAGCCGATCTTACAAGCTCTGCCAAAGGGTGGTGTACAGCCGGCCGGCTGCCGTCACTAAAAAAAGGAATATCATAGTCAGCCAGGACGGTTGTCATCAGGTCAGCGTAGCTGTCTGTATCACGAATCAAAACAGCCATATCCCGCCACCGCAGACCTTCTTCGCGGCTTAATCTGATCATTTCACAGGCAATGGCTTCTGCCTCAACCCTGCGGTTAGCCGCTTCAGCCAGCATAAAACCACTGCCGGTATCCCAGCCATCTGCGGCCCCGGCTTTATGCCCGCCAAAGAAACTTTGTTCAATGGCTGTCAGCACCTTTTTCTCAAACCGGTGCGGCCTGACTAATTCCTGCTGACTTACCGGCACCTTTAGCTTCGCGGCTGTTGTTTTTAATTTTTCATAGGTTTGCCATTGCCGGTGAAACAAAGCTTCTTCCCGGGTATTAAAGGGATTGTCCGGCTGATCCAGGCACAGCGTAACCGTAACATTGGCCGCAGCTTGCAGCAAAGCCTCCAGGACTGCATATTCCTGAGGTGTGAACCAGCTAAAGCCGTCAATCCATACCTCCGACTGGGCTAAAAGCCCCGACTCGGGAATTTTTTCGGCCAAGATGTTTAGGTAGTCCTCAGGATCAATATACCGTTCTGCCAGAAAATTTTCAAATCCCTGGTACAACAAGGCTACATCATGGAGCTTACCGGCAAGCGCCGGGCTGCCCAGGCGTTCCTGCTCAGCAGCCGCGGCCGCCAGCATGGCCGGGCTGATCTTATAGGTCTTGCATTCTTTAACCACGCCTTCGATCGTTTCGGCAAAGCTTTTTTCGGCAGCCGCCCGGGTAAGCAATTTCAGGCTGGCTTTGTGCTCCATTAGCAGGCGGCTAAAGACCATCCGTTTGCCTAACTCAGAAATATGGGGCCTGACGGCGCCACCGGTCTCATTCAGCACCCGGTGGGCCAGCCGGCGGAATCCCAGAACATAGGCCCGGACAAAGCCGGTAGCCGGGCAGGCTGAGGCCAGGGCCCGCTCGACCTCATAGGTAGCCTGTTCCGGTACAATAAAAATAAGCGGCCGGCCATCAGGCGATTCGGCCAGCCGGGATAAAATATCATCAAAACACTGCCAGGTCTTGCCATAGCCGGCCCGGCCCAGGATTAATCTAAGAGTCAAACGCCGTCCCTCCTAAAGCGCTTTACGATAAGCTCACAAAAGATTGCCGTAAGTTCCGGATCAAACTGGCTGCCGGCCTGCTGTCTCAGTTCCGCGAGCGCCGCATCAGCCTGCAGGGCCTTACGGTATGGGCGATCGCTGGTCATCGCGTCATAGGCGTCAACAATGGCTAAAATCCGGCATTCCAAGGGGATCTCCTCACCTTTCAGACCAATGGGATAGCCACTGCCATTCCACCATTCATGGTGTTTTAAGATGAAGTCGGAAATCGGGAGCAAGTCGGAAATCGACTGGGCAATCCGATAGCCGATATCGGCGTGCCGCTGCACCTCCAGATGCTCTTCCGGTGTTAACAGGCCGGGCTTAAACAGGAGCCTGTCCGGTATCCCCACTTTCCCGATATCATGGAACTGCGCAAGCAGTTTAATATCATTTACACGCCGTTCTGACAGGTTAAGACCTGCCGCCAGCTCTGCCGCCCAGACCTGCATCCGGTCCCCGTGGCCCTCTGTAATAAAATCGCGAACCTCCAGGGCTTTTAATAAAGCGGTCACAATGGCGGTGCGGGTATGACGGCTCCGGTGCAATTTTTCCCGGTACATATTATCATCAGCTTCCCGGAACAGCTCATTTAAGGTACTGGTCCCCGCTACACTTTCGTCACTGACGGCAAAACCCAGCGACATACTGAGCGGCAATTCCAGATGCCCGGCATTATATACATCTACCGCACTGCGTATCCGGTTGCAAATGGTTCCTACCCGTTTATAATCTGTATCAGGCAATAAAATGGCGAATTCATCGCCGCCAATCCTAGCGACAATATCACTGACACGGACACTGGCTTTGATGACACCGGCCACCGCATCCAGGAGCAAATCCCCCTGCTCGTGCCCTAAGGTATCATTAATCAGTTTGAGACCGTCCACATCACATAAAATAATAGCAACAGGCTTTTTGCCGGAACGCTCAAACCGCCCCATCTCCCGCTTAAAAAACGTCCTGTTATATAATCCGGTAAGAGCATCGTGATAACTCATATACCTTAGCTTTTTTTCTATCTTTCTACGCTCGGCCAGTTCCTGCTGCAAGGCTGTATACAGAGTGGCATTAGCAAGAGCAATCGACGCCAAATCAGCAAACCGGCTGAGTACGGCAGCTTCCTCCCGGCCAAATTCTCTGGGCTCATCATAAGCCAGGCCAATAATGCCCACCAGGTCACCGCCGGCTTTGAGCGGCATTCCCATTACAGCCCGGAGCACACTGTAATCAGGCCCCTGCTTACGATGGCACCAGGTCGTATAATCATTAATAATACAGGTCTCACCATGAAGGAGGACCTGCCCCATAACGCCATCCCCGGGTATAATGACCATGCCGTGATAGGGGTTATAAAAGCCGGCAGTCACTTTAAGGGTAAAGCTGCCGGCGGCTTCATCCATCAGTGCAATATAGCCGTTTTTAGTACCAACAAGTTCCCCGGCCCGGCTCACCATACTTTCCAGCAATTCCTGAATATCAAGATGGTTCATTAGAGCCATCGCCGTATCATGAAGTGCCGTTAGATAGGCGTTCAGACGGTATATATCAATCATATATCATCCCTGCCTTTCCCCAAAGGTTCCTGTCTTGACAGAATCTGCAATATAATTTCGCCGTTATCAAACCGCTTTCCTGCTGGTTATAATTGTAAAATTATCCTCCACTGTACGCCTGTCTTAGTAGACCGGCCATTTGATCGGCAGTGACAGCTACCGGATTAACACGGGTAGATCCTTGCAGGCAGTTACTGATCAAACCGTCAATATCGGCATTAAACGCGCAGCGGCTAACACCTGCTTGCTCCAGTCCGGCAGGAATCTTGAGGGCTTGATTCAGTTCTCTGACAGCGGCAATAAAGCTACTGCTGCCATTACGGCCAATGCACCGGGCCAATTCATGTAACCGGGCAGCCACTGCCGTATCCCGGGCGTTAAACTCCAGGACATAAGGCAGCATAATGGCATTCAACAGCCCATGTCCAAGGTCAAACCGGCCGCCAAGGGCATGGGAAATGCCATGGGCCATCCCCAGGCCGGTGTTGTCAAAGGCTAAACCGGCCATACACTGGTAGTGGTGCACTTTTTCCCGGCTCTCAAGGGTGCCGGCCTGATAAGAAACAGGCAGCCAGGTAAACAATCCTGCCACCGCGCCTTTGGCAAGTACTTCCGTGAAGTCATCCAGACCGGCATTTATATAGCACTCAACCGCATGGGTAAGTGCATCCAGACCCGTCTCGGCAACAATATTAGGCGGCATCGTCATGGTAATGTCAGCGTCAAGGATGGCCCAGTCGGGAATAAACGCGGGCGTCTTCAACCCAACCTTTAATTCAAGTTCGCGGAAAGTAATTACCGCGGCTTTGGTCACCTCGGCCCCCGTTCCGGACGTAGAAGGAATCGCAATGAATTTCAGGCTTTTGCGGACAGACGGCAATTGGCCAGCTCTGGCTTTGTCAAAGTTCAGTTCAGGATATTCGTAAAACAAGCCCATCACCTTAGCGGCATCAATCGGCGAACCACCGCCGACGGCAATCAGCAGGTCCGGCGCGAACTCCCGCATCTTATCTACACCCCTAAGCACAGCCTGCGTATCGGGATTTTTACCAATACCACCATATATAAAGGTAACGCAACCGGCAGCGGCCAGAATTGCCTCAATCCGGGCAATTACACCGCTCCTTTCCATTGCCTGGCCGCCGGTTACTATGAAAGCCCGCTCGGCTTTAACCGATTTTAACTCATTAATTGAACCGGAACCGGTGAAAATGACCTGACCACCCAACAATATCTTTTTCATACCCGTGTCTCCTCCTCGTCTGTTCCCAGGGTTTAATTCCTATAACCAATAATTGGAAATACAGGACTGCTTACTTACCTATATCCGACTTGTTTTTATAGGTATTGGACAAAAACAGAACAATACCTGCCCCAAAAGAAAAAGCTGTACCAGCGGCTTTCACTGGTACAGCTACATCGATAACTATTGTGGCTTCTTGCCAAACCATTTTTCGTAGATTTTGGCATATTCGCCATTTTGCTTAATATCTTCTAAGGCTTTGTTAATCTTTCCGGCCAATTCGGTGTTTTTCTTAGTAACAGCTACACCGTACTCTTCGGAGTTGAGAACCTCACCAACCAGTTTAGCGTCTTTACTGCCGCCCTTAGCCAAATAATATTCGCTTACAGGCAGATCGTTGACAACAGCGTCAGCGCCACCGGCCTTTAACTCCATGTAGGCTTCTGATGCACTGTTAAATTCACGAACCTTGGCGTCTTTAATTTTTTTAGCTTCTTCCGCGCCGGTAGTGCCGATCTGTACGGCAATCCGTTTGCCTTCAAGGTCTTTGAAGGTGTTAATTGCATTATTGTCATTTTTGACGATGATTGACAAACCCGACTTGTAATACGGCTTCGAGAAGCTGACTTTTTTGGACCGTTCATCGGTAATAGTCATGGCAGATGCAATAGCGTCAATCTGCCCACTCTCCAGAGCAGGAATCAGGCCGTCAAAAGCGGTGTTAACAACCTGCACCTCCATACCCATCTGCTTACCGATTGCCTTCATCAGATCCACGTCAAAACCAACATAATCCTTGCTTTGTTCATCCTGGAATTCAAAAGGCGGGAAAGTCGCCTCGGCCCCGACTTTAAGAACTTTTGCTGCCGCCGGCTGAGCCTGCTGGCTGCCGCCGCAACCGGCTAAGGCTACCGTCAGCACAAACAGAGCCAGAACAGTAAACGTAATCCATTTTTTTGACATAATATGTACGTACCCCTCTCATATACATAATCTATTCATAATTATACATAACTTTCAAATTGCCGCCAAGCAGCGCAAACAACTGAATTTGCGAGAAAAGCAGGTGTTTTCGCCGATAAACGCCTGTCTCATCCATTTCCCTAATGTTTATGTCAAATTTTTGACACTATCGTCCTGTCACCATGGGCATTATCGTTTTCCAAGGGCGTAGTACCAGCCAGTAAACGGGCCAGTTCCTGATAGTAAACCAACTGCTCAGCAAACACAATCCGCGTTAAACCACTGGGCGAGGGAACCACAAAATCGGTTACCCCCGACACCGTCTGTACCGGCTGCCAGCCGCATTTGATATTTGTCCGGCCGGCAAACTTCTTGTATACACCTACCCCTGCAAAACAGGCAATCTGTGGGCTGTACAGTCTGAGCTTTGCTGCCAGAATTTCCTTGCCGGCCTGATATTCTGCGCTGGTAATCTCATCAGCCGCCCGGCTTGGACGGGCTACGATATTGGTGACTCCCAGGCCTACGGCCAGCAATGACCGGTCTTCTTCGGGCCGGAACCGGTAAGAAGTCAGACCGGCAGCGGCTAACAGCTTCCAAAATTTATTCGAGTAGCCGGCAAAATGATGCCCTGTTGCGGCTGACCTGAGACCAGGATTGAAGCCGATAAATAAAACTCTCAGGTTATAGTCAATAATATCAGGTACCTCATTCATCATAACCTCCACCTATGCATCAGCCGCCTCGCTTGAGTGTAAACAGACTAACCTCTGCCGGACAGCCAATTCTCAGTGGCATCCAATGGCCGGTGCCGACACTGACATAACCGTAAGACCCATTCTGCCGGAACAGCCCCCGCATGTAGCGATACTGTACAGGTAACAGCGAAACACCAAAAACCGAAACCTGGCCGCCATGTGTATGCCCGGCTAAAGAGAGTGGCACGTTAGCTGCAAAAGCGTTATCAAAAAAATCGGGATGATGGGCAAGCAGGACAGTAAAAGCTTCTGCCGGTATTGTCCGCATAGCCTGCGCAAAAAACTCGCGTCGTTTAACCTCCTGCTCGGCTTTATTTCTTCCCCACGGATAATCCACACCAGCCAGATGCAACCCGTTGCCAACTGCCTGGCTGCGGTTTTCCAGCACATTGACCGGACTGGCGTACAACGCCTGGCGAATACGGTCAAGATCCCGGAAATATTCATGATTGCCCAGGCAATAGAAAATACCGTGCGGCAACTCAGAGTGGAAAGCCGTCAAGCGTGTTATTGTTGGTGACAGCAAATCCAGATCATCCACCAAATCACCGGTAATTGCCATTAGCTGCGGCTTTTCCTGCTTAACCATGGCCAGTACCCGGTCCAGCTTATCCATGCCAAAAAAAGCGCCAATATGGGTATCACTGATTTGGGCAATAGAATAACCGTCAAGCGCCGGCGGCAGGTGCGGAAAAGACAGGGTATACCGGTTAACAATAATATTTGTATCCCCGCCAATCACCCCATAGGCAGTAACCGCCAGCGGTACTGCCGGGACCACTGCCACTGCCCCCTGCAAAAACTGCCGGCGGGTTAGACCTGGCTGAACCGGCAATCTCCCTCCAGCCGGTTCTGTTGCCACTTGACCGGTTTGCTGACGGCTGCATTTCCTTACCAGCAATCTAACAGCATAGCCGGCCAGCAATACGACCAGCATGAACAACAATCCAAACAGCCAGATATACGCCGCATAACTGGCATAGCGGATCCATTCACCGGCCGAACCGCCAGCCGGGCGCAACCAGCGGCTGCAGCTAAGAATCCCAACAGCTAGGATTGTGGCCAGCCAGTAGCCATACCTGACGGGGTTAACGGCATAAATAGGATGCCATTTAGGTAAAATACGGCCCCCCAGCCATGTTAACCCAACAAAAAGGGCCAGTATGAACAAGATTCCATAAAGCGACGGACCATGCTGCATGTTAGCCTCCTTACTATCTTTTTCTGTAATTATATCCGCAAAACACCTTTAGTATAGTAGATCAATCTTCAGAAAAAAAGCTACATCTCCAATTGCAAAAACGCTAGATAAAAGTAAGGAAACCGATATACAAAACTACTGATTTTTCTATAACATATTGTTTTTTTATTGATGCCGTCATATTTTTTTGGGCAAAAACATACGGCATATAGTACAGTGTTCAACATTAACAATGCACATTAAAAGGAGAGGAGGGGTTACAATGGCCGTTATTACCAACACGTGTACCAATACCTGCAACAATACCAGTTCGACCACTAACACTGACACCAACACCACTGACAGTACAACCACTACCACCAACAGCACTACCAGCACTACCAGCGACAATATTTCAATTATCAATACCCTGCTAGCTGATATCAATGCTGTTATCCCCAACTATTCCTCACTTGTTGCCTCCTACCGGCTGCTGGTCGGGGCAGCAGAAGAGATTCAGCGTACTCCCGGTGTACCCTTTGAAATTTTTGAGCGCGCCGTAATCCGTTATGACCGGGCAGGCACGCTGATTGACATGCTTAACGAGCTGCTTTGCTGCAAAATTGCTTTCAGTACCGACCTTCTCAGCATTACCTGCGCGCCCATTGATATCGTAAAGCTTGTGACTAACTGCATCTCATCCTCTGCCGATGACCAGTGCGCTACCGCCGAACAGATCGTTGTGCTGGAAGCACTCCGTCAGACACTGTTCAACCGCTGCAGTACCACTTCCTGCTTTGGCCCCCCCCCAGAGGGAATTACCCCTAAACCACCACCGGCCAAACCGGCACAGGCGCCGCTGCCGCCTGTGGATGTTCAAAGCGACCTGGAAACAACCGACGAGCTGGAAACAGAGATTACCCCTCCTATTTCCAAATTACTCCGCCCCAAAAGCCCTTTAAGCCGTAAGCACATCTAACATGACGAGCGACCCCACCCCCGGCAGCAGCGCCGCTTTTACCCCACAAATACTCATTCCTCCAGCATACCGGCCTTTTTATACAGGCTGTAAAAATGGTGCGTAGGCCCCACGCCTTTACCAATAGACAACGAATGTTCAATCGCCATTGTTATGTATTCCTTGGCCGACTTTACCGCTGCCGTCACAGGCAGCCCCCGGCCAAGGTTGGCTGCTATAGCCGATGAAAGCGTACAACCTGTGCCATGGGTATTTTTGGTGCTAATCCGCCGTGACGGCAGATACACAGACTGGCGGCCGTCAAATAAGACGTCTGTCGCATCACCATTTAGATGTCCGCCTTTTAGCAGCACACTCTGAGGCCCCAGGGCAAAGAGCGCCCGGGCGGCAGTTTCCATGTCGGCAAGGGTCGTAATTGATTGACCGGTAATTACCTCTGCTTCAGGTATATTAGGGGTCACCATGGCCGCCAGCGGCAGCAAATGTTCGACCAGCGTGCTCTCCGCTGCCGGATTTAGTAAGTGATAACCACTTTTTGATATCATAACCGGATCAACAACAATGTTTTTTGCGCCATATTCTTTTAATTTGGCTGCAATCACTTTAATGGTCTCGACTTGAGACACCATACCGATTTTTACGGCCGCTACCTCAATATCATCAAAAATCGCATCAAGCTGTTGGGCGATAATAGCCGGCGTAACATCCTGAACCGCAAATACCCCCTGGGTATTTTGCGCAGTAACCGCAGTAATGACACTCATTCCATATACCCCATGGGCTGCAAAGGTTTTGAGATCAGCCTGAATGCCAGCGCCGCCGCTGGAATCAGAACCGGCGATGGTTAATACATTATTCATATCCTCACCTCACACAAAATAATGGGCACAGGTAATCCGTATAGGAATACCTGTGCCCTCAGTTGACGACAGCAATTAGCTTCCCTACGCTGGTATTATCCAGAATCAGGTTAAAGAGTCAAAGATATCAGAGGATCTTTATCTCAGCCGGCCTATCCAGCGCCCCTAGCCCTTACCTTGTAAAATTAATTGAATTTTAACATATTTTCCCTAAGATTACAAGCCGCTGGCCCTCACCTGCCAGGCAAGCGACCAGCTGCCAGCCTAATCAAACATCAATTATTCAGCAGTTCCCGCTCTTCTTTTACAAACAGCGTCAAAATAAAGCCCAACACCGGCAATACGGCCAATATGTCAAATACAACAGGCAAAGCCCAGATATCCGCCACCCGCCCCAGAGCGAGTACACCCAGGGAACCCAGACCGACACTAAAGCCAAGCGTCAAGCCTGATGCCATCCCCACATTGCGGGGCATCATACGCTGGGTAAGCACCATACAGCCAGCGAAGGCGGCAGAAAGCAAAGCACTGGCCGCAGCCAGCAAGGCAAACACAGCCGACCCTGAACTGACATTAAACAACGCTAACAACAGACTAATCGGCAAAATTGAATAAAGCATTACCTGCTTGCTGCCATACTTATCACTTAAAACACCGCCTGCCAGCGTTCCCGCGGCGCCACCTGCCAGAAAGATGGTAAGCAGCCAGCTGGCGTGCACCGGCTCACCGTTAAGATAAGACACATAATACAAGGGAATAAACGCCCCAATACTGGCACTGACAGTAGCCCGGACCAAGGTTACCCCCAGCAGAGCCATTAACGGCACCGACATCATGCCGGTAATGTTGCCCATAACCGGCGCCGGATTGCCGGCAGCTTCAGGCCGGCTGGCAGCTAATCGATACAGCGGAAACACCATAATCAGATAGGGGATAATATACAACCCCAGCATCGCCTCTGAACCGGAAGCCAGGAGCAGCCCCATAAGTAACGAGCCGCCGGCAAATCCGGCGTTGCCCCCAACCACAAACATACTAACGCCTTTTCCCTTGGCGGCGCCGCTCAGACGGTTTACCATTTTTGCCCCTTCCGGGTGAAAGGCGGCAATTCCCAGGCCGGTAATGGCCGTGGAAAAGACAAGCAGCCAGTAGCTTGTCAGCAGCAGGGAAGCCAGCATACCCAGGCCGGAAAGCAGACAGCCAGCCGCCATAAGCCAGGGGCGCGGCGTGCGGTCGCTAAAATAACCGAACACCGGCTGAATGACAGAAGAAGCGATGTTCTGCGTTAAAGCAATAAGACTGACCTGCGTATAGGTCAAGCCAAATTTAGCTTTAAAATAAGGCAAGGCAACCAACAGCGCCCCTTGGGAAAAGTCAGTGACCATGTGGGCAGCCGCTACTAAGAACACAGCGTTAGGAATATTTTTATACAAATTCAAAGCCTTCAACACCCCTTTGTTGCCGCTAGGTATAGACCACAGGCAGCAGCCTGCTCATGCCGGCTGCAAGCCTTGTTGCAGTTCACCCAGTTTAGTTGCAAATTCAGCCGGCGGCAGCGGCCGGCAAATTAGATAGCCCTGAATGATATCGCAT
Organism: Bacillota bacterium; assembly: GCA_023388195.1. Taxonomy (GTDB): domain Bacteria; phylum Bacillota; class Negativicutes; order Sporomusales; family Sporomusaceae; genus Sporomusa. The sequence goes on along the minus strand of JAEWGR010000126.1, from coordinate 3,093 downwards.
TTCTCCCGGGCAAGATAAGATAATTGGTTTTCCGTTTCCACACCTTCAGCTACCACAGTCAGCCCAATCTGATGAGCCAGACCAATGATACTCCCGGTAATGGCCGCATCTATACCGCCGGCAGCAATATCGTCAACGAAGGCCTTATCCATTTTTAAGACAGTAATGGGCAGCCTTTTCAAATACGTCAAAGATGAATAACCGCTGCCAAAATCATCGAGAGCAATTCTTACGCCCATACGTTTCAATTCGCCCAGCTTGCGGATATTATCCTCGAAACGTTCCATCAGGACACTTTCTGTAATCTCAATTTCCAGGCATTCAGGCGGCAACCCGGTCTCTGACAGCACACCGGCCACCAAATCAACGAAATCAGCTTGAATTAGCTGGACAACAGATACATTTACAGACGCAATCAACCTTGCCCGGCTGCTCACAAACAACTCCTGGCTAAACAGGCAGGCGGTCCGGAGTACCCATTTACCAATACCAACAATTAAGCCGGTCTCCTCAGCTACGGGTATAAACTTAACAGGCGGTACCCAGCCACATTCAGGACTTTCCCATCTAAGCAAGGCCTCAAAACTTTCAATCCTGCCATTGCTGACATTATACTGGGGCTGGTAATGCAGCCGCAATTCCTGCTTCGAAAGAGCCTGCCGCAAATTGGTCTCCAGCCGCGTCCTCGCCGCAACCGCCTCATACATTGACCGATCATAGAAGCGATACGTGCTTCTGCCTGCCTTTTTGGCTGAATACATGGCTGTATCAGCATTTCTGAGCAGTTCATCAACACTTGTTCCATCCTCTGGATACAACGCAATACCTGCACTTGCTGTTGTATAAAATTGCCGGGAACTAATTATAAACGGCTGCTCAAATACCTTCATTAACTCATTGGCAAAGCTGGTGACACCCGCCTGGGCCTTTAGATCCTGTAAAAAAACAATCAGTTCATCCCCACCCAGCCTGGCGGCAATATGGCCTTCGGCCAGCATGGATGACAGCCGGCCGCCAATCTCAACCAGCAGCCTGTCACCCCAGGAATGACCATATGTATCATTGATAACCTTAAAATTATCAATATCAATAAAAACAAGGGCAGCTGTAGACCCATCATGTCTGCTTATATCTAATGCCTTGGCGACCTTTTCCGTTAATAACGTCCGGTTTGGCAAACCGGTAAGCGGATCATAATAGGCCATTTGCCTGATTTTTTCTTCTTTTCGCTTGGAGTCGGTAATATCAGTAAGCGAACCACCAATCCGAACTGGCCGCCCCTCATAATCAAATAGCGCACTGCCTCGGGCCAATACCCACTTATAATCGCCATTGGCCGCCTTTATCCGGTATTCAGCAGCATAAAATGGCGCTTTTCCAGCCAGATAATCGGCCAGTTTCGCCAAAGCCCCGGCAGCATCATCCGGATGGAGGCAGGCTTGCCATTTCTCCAGAATGTTTTCCAGCTTACCGGACCGGCCAATGATCTCCTGACAGCGTTCCGATATAATGCCAGCGCCGCTGACCAAATCAATATCCCACAAGCCATCGTTAGAGCCCTTAGCCACAAGCCGGTATAACTCTTCATTTTGCCTGATCTTTTCCTCATTAAGATAGAGCTCATTAAAGTTTTGCCGTAACTCTTCCTCCTGGGCAGCAAGTTCCTCATGTACGCCTGTCATCACTTCATGCTGCTGCTGTAATAACCGCTCAGTCTTACGGCGCTGGCCAATATTCACCAAAAGATATATTACGGTGATTACCAGAAAGAGGATGACCGCCGCAATACTGATAACAGACACCTTCTCCACTTCAAAAAAAGAAAATGTATTGGCAATAACACTTTTTTCAGATAGCAATGATTGAGCCAGAACAGGCTGCAGTAAACCTATTGCCTGCCAGGCGGACAGACCCGCAGCAATCCGGATTGGCAACTTACAAAGCATGGTGCACCCGCTTTCCATAATATGTGCGTTGGAAAGTGTCGAATTTTGTCTTACCTACTTTACCATTATACTATAATTTGTATTTTTTATTTAGCCGGTTTCTGCTGCTAAACAATAAATATTAAGTAATCTGCCAAATAGCAAAGTCAAATAAAGTCAAAAAGTCAGTAAAGGTGAGTATAGATGCGATTACCCATATTATTAGGCATAAAATCCGCCAAATGAGCTGTATATCAACGCTCATTGCCTTTAATCCGGCTCCTATTAATAACATTTTTCTGCTAATATTTAACTGTAAGCTTATTTTAGCACATAATCTTCAAAGAACCTCAATTAATTTTTCAGGAGGTATTAATAATGAACAGCGAAAAATATACGCAAAAAGCAGCCGCGGCCCTGCAGGAAGCACAGCAACTGGCCGCCTTGCACTACCATCAGGAGTTAACCACTAAACACCTGGCTCTGGCTCTGGTCAAAGACGCCGAAGGCATTATGGCCTATCTCCTGGCGCAGCTGGCTATCGACATTCGCCTGCTTACAGGTAAACTCGAACTGCTGCTGCAGGCCATTCCCGCAGTTAGAGGCCAGGATAGCGGGCTGCGCATGAATACCGCCATGGTGCGGGTATTGGCGTTAGCTGAGAAACATGCCAAAACGATGAAAGACGAGTATATCAGCGTTGAGCATTTACTTATGGCCATCACCGATGACGGAGATGCCGATTTGGTAAAATTATGCCGCGATTTTGGCCTGACAAAAAACCGCATTCAGGAGATTACTACCGAGTTCCGCCACGGGCAAACTATCACCACCGATAATCCTGATGAAAATCTGCAGGCCCTGGAAAAATACGGACGGGATCTGACAGATCTGGCCCGCCAGGGCAAGCTTGATCCGGTAATCGGCCGGGATGAGGAGATTCGCCGGGTTATTGAAATCCTGTCCCGCCGCACCAAAAATAATCCTGTACTGATTGGCGAGCCTGGTGTTGGAAAAACTGCGATTGTTGAGGGCTTGGCCCGGCGGATTATCGCCGGCGACATACCGGAAACCTTAAAAAATAAAGCCGTCTATTCTCTCGATCTGGGAGCCATGCTCGCCGGGGCTAAATACCGCGGGGAATTCGAGGAGCGGCTTAAGACCGTAT
>JAEWGR010000121.1 GCA_023388195.1 Bacillota bacterium | reverse complement strand
ATGAAAACCTAGTGGAGACCGTCACGGCCGAGGTCTTGCGCCAATTAAGCATGCTGAACGGCACGCTGCCGGTACAGCCAGCCGAATTTCTTCACAAAGCGCTGGCGATCTTTACCGGCGGCACGATTGGATTTGAGGCCGCCTTACTGCAGTTACAGCAACTGCAAAGCCTGAATACGGGCTTAACAGTAGTCTTGTCGGCAGCGGCGGAACGGGTTTTGGATACCGGCCGTATTCTGCAGGCCCTTGGCGGCGCTGTCCCCCTTGTTACCAGCACCGATCCCTATCCGGGGCAGGCGCTGGGGGCGGCCGATGTTCTGCTGATACCGGTCCTGACCCAGAATTCCACAGCTAAACTGGCCCATACCCTGGCTGACTCTATGGCTTTAACCCTGATTCTGCAAGCCCTGATGCTGGGAAAACCGGTGATTGCGGCTGTAAATGCCGCCGACCCTGACGATCCCTGGCGGGCCCGGAAAAATATGACCAATAGCCTGCCGGCACTGCGGGCTGCGCTGGTGTCCAACCTGAAAAAAATTCAAACCTACGGGATCAAACTCACACCGGTGGAGCAGCTGGCCGGGGCGGCACAGCAGGCACTGGCTAAGGGAATAATGCCGTGGGCCACAGGCTCACCGGCCAAGAAGCCGATTCTCCATGCTGATCTGGTTAAAGACGCTGGGCACAGCGGCCGCATTGAGGTCGCCAGGGGCACCATTGTTACGCCACTGGCCCGGGATCTGGCCCGCGCATTAAACGTGACTATTATCGTGAAGTGAAAAACGGGATGATTTTGCAGCAGGAAGGAGAATGGCGATGTGGGTAGGTAAAGTAATTGGCACATTGGTGGCTACTCCCAAACATGATAGCCTGACAGGCAGCAAACTCTTAATTGTGCAACCGCTTCGCAGTAAGGATGGGGCCGGTCAGCCGGTTGTTGCCATTGATGCTATCGGCTCCGGTACCGGCGAAACGGTACTTGTTGTCACCGGCAGCGCCGCCCGTCATGTTACCGGTAATTGCGCTGCTGCCGTGGATGCCGCTATTATCGGGATTATTGACAGTATGGAGATTAATAAAGACTTACTTGAGGAGCAGGTTCCATGAAGGTATATACAAAAACCGGTGATAAAGGGCAAACCAGCCTGCTGAGTAAAGAACGGGTCTATAAAGACAGCAGCAGGGTGCAGGCCTATGGCACTGTTGATGAGGCCAATGCAGCCATGGGCCTGGCAAAATCGTTGACAGCCAGGGAGTGGGCTGCCGCTATTATCCACAGCATCCAGACAGAATTAATTGGCTTAAACGCCGACTTAGCCACCTCCGACCCGGAACCGGGCCATTGCTACCGGATCACTCCTGATCATGTGTCACGGCTGGAGACGATCATTGACAGCTTAGAACAGCAGCGGATTCCCCAACCGTATTTTGTCACCCCCGGGGCTACGCCGGCCAGCGCGGCTCTGGATTTAGCGCGGACTATAGTCCGCCGGGCCGAACGGTGTGCTGTCGCTCTGCAACGGCAGGAATCGGTGCCGGAACCGGTTCTGCTCTATTTAAACCGCTTATCGGACTTATTATTTGTACTGGCAAGATGTAAGGAGCAGGAAGATCTGGTGGAAAAGGCGGCCAGCCGGGTGCAGGCTGCGCTGGTGGCAGCACCAGCGGCTGCGGCGCGGCCTGCGGCCGAGTCGCTGCTGACGAAAGCCAAGCGCGTCCTGGCGGCGGCTGAACATAAAGCCCGGGAAATCGATGTGCCGATGGTTATTGCTGTGGTTGACAGTGGCGGCAATATGATTGCACAGGAACGGATGGATGACGCGCTGCTGGCCAGTATAACGCTGGCTGCGGACAAGGCCTATACCGCAGTTGCACTCAAAATGCCGACAGCCCAGGCCGGTGTTGTAGCCGCTCCGGGCCAGCCATTGTATGGCATCAATACTGCCGGTAATGGGCGGCTGGTGATATTTGGCGGCGGCCTGCCAATCTACGAACATGGATGTTTAATCGGCGCCATCGGGGTAAGCGGCGGGTCTGTGGATCAGGACATCCTGGTAGCCCAGGCCGGATTGTCAGCTATATAAGGGAGGAAAAACAATGACTATTGACCAGAATCTCATTGCCCGGATTACGGCTGAAGTTATGGCCAGAGTGCAGCAGCAAGGCAATCCGGGCACTGGCAGCAGCGGGATTTTTGCCACAATTGATGAAGCTGTGGCGGCCGCTCATGCAGCGCAAAAGCAGTTGAGAAGGTTAACCGTTGAAAAGCGGGAAGTACTGATCGGCGCCATGCGGGAGGCGGCCTATGCCAGTGCCGCTATGCTGGCGGAGATGGCGGTAAACGAATCGGGTATGGGGCGGGTGGCTGATAAGGTGTTAAAGAATCAACTGGCTGCCCGGAATACCCCGGGGACGGAAGATCTTCGCACTGAGGCCTGGAGCGGCGACAAGGGACTGACCCTGATTGAGATGGGGCCTTATGGCGTGATCGGGGCGATAACGCCCACAACCAATCCGTCCGAGACAGTTATTTCCAACGGCATCGGCATGATTGCCGCCGGCAACTCGGTTGTGTTCAGCCCCCATCCAACAGCTAAAAATACCTCGCTGACTACAATTAAAATATTAAATGAGGCAGTTCTCAAGGCCGGCGGCCCGCCTAATCTGTTAACAGCTGTGGCTGAGCCATCCCTGGAGGCTACTAATGCCATGATGCTGCATCCGCAGATTAACATGCTGGTGGCAACCGGCGGCCCGGCGGTGGTAAAAGCCGTTATGTCCTCAGGCAAGAAAGCGATCGGCGCCGGGGCCGGCAATCCGCCGGTGGTTGTCGATGAAAGCGCTAATATTGAACGGGCGGCCAGAGATATTATCGCCGGCTGTTCCTTTGATAACAATCTCCCCTGTATTGCCGAAAAAGAGGCGATTGTCGTCAGCAGCGTGGCCGACAGGCTGATTACCTTTATGCAAAAATATGGCGGCTATTTAATCTCCGGCCAGGATATCGAACGGCTGGAACGGGTAATTTTAACGGAAAAAGAAGAGCTGGCGGCTAGCGGCTGTACGGATAAACCCAAGAAGACCTATGGGGTCAATAAGAAATTTGTCGGTAAGGATGCCAAATATATTGTGAAACAAATCGGGATTGATGTACCTGAGGATATCCGGGTCATTCTCTGTGAAACCTCGCCTGATCATCCCTTTGTCCTCGAGGAACTGATGATGCCCGTGTTGCCGGTGATCCGGGTGCGGAATGTGGAGGAGGCCATTCAGCTGGCAGTCAGTGTTGAGCATGGCAACCGCCATACGGCGGTTATGCATTCTCAGAGTGTGGATAACCTGACCCGCTTTGCCAAAGCCGTGGAAACCACGATTTTTGTTAAAAATGCGCCGTCTTATGCCGGCATCGGCGTCGGCGGCGAGGGCTTTACCACGTTTACCATTGCCGGGCCTACCGGCGAGGGGCTGACCTCGGCCCGCAGCTTTACCCGTCAGCGCCGCTGTGTTCTCGTTGATGCCCTGTCAATTGTATGAAGCGTAAACTAGTGGGAGGCAGGTGCAGCCATGCGTGACAAAATTGTCGCTGCCGTCAGGGCCGCCGGTGTTGTCGGCGCCGGCGGCGCGGGATTTCCAACCCATGTAAAAATTAACGCCGATGCGGATATCGTCATTGTCAATGGCGCTGAGTGCGAGCCGCTGCTCAGGGCGCATCAGAATATTATGGTAAGCGAAAGCAGGCAGCTGATTTTAGGGCTGCAAACAGTAATGGTGGCTACCGGAGCCAGCCGCGGCTACATCGGGCTGAAGCGCAAGTATGAGGCGGCAACCGGTAAGCTGCAAGCCGAGCTGCAGCAGATGCAGGCAAAAAATATTGAATTGTTTTTCGTGCCTGATATGTATCCGGCCGGTGATGAGCAGGTTCTGGTGCATGAAGTCACCGGCCGGATCGTACCTGAAGGCGGCATTCCCCTGCAGGTCGGGGTCATTGTCGCTAATGTGGAGACCCTGGTTAATGTGGCTCAGGCGTTGGCGGGGCGGCCTGTAACTGAAAAGTATGTTACGGTAACCGGCTCCGTCCGGCAGCCGGTTACCGTGAAGGTACCTGTCGGGATGGCAATACATGAGGCCATTCAACTGGCCGGCGGTCCGGTGGAAAGGGACTTTGCAATCATTGACGGGGGACCAATGATGGGCAGGCTTGTTGCGGCCGATGCCGTCGTTACCAAAACGACCGGCGGCATCATCGTATTGCCAGACACCCACTCCCTGGTGGTACAAAAAAGAACACCCTGGCCTGTTATTGCCAACCGGGCCAAAGCTGTATGCTGCAACTGCCGGGCCTGTACGGATGTGTGCCCCCGTTATCTGCTGGGGCACAGGCTGGAACCCCACCGGATCATGCAGGCAATTGGCAGCGGGCAAATGAATGAGACCGAGGTGCTGGCCAAAGCCTTTCTCTGCTCAGAATGCGGGGCCTGTGAGACCTACGGCTGTACGATGGGGTTGTCGCCACGGCGGGTTAATGCGGAGCTTAAGCAGCAGTTTGGTAAAGCCGGCATCAAAAATCCCAATAATCTAAAACCGCAAACGTCCCAGCCCGGCCGGGAAAACCGGCGGATTCCCACTAAACGGCTGCTGTACCGTTTGGGCCTTGAACAGTATGATGTTAAAGCTCCGTTAAGCCCGGAGGCGGTAACGGCTACCGATGTAAGGCTGTTATTATCCCAGCATATCGGGGTGCCGGCCCAGCCGGTCGTTACGCTCGGGACAATGGTCAATAAAGGTGATCTTATTGCCGACATTCCGGCGGGAGCGGGCCTGGGGGCCGCTTTGCATGCCAGTATTGCAGGACAGGTATATAATATTGACTCTTGGATAGGGATTCGTACAGTGTGACAGTCAGGGAGGGTAAACATGAAACGTGCGATCGGAATTATGGAAATCAAAAATATTGCCAAAGGCTTTTTGGTTGCCGATGCTATGTTAAAGGCAGCTAACGTGGAACTGATTATGGCTAACTCCTTATGCCCCGGAAAATATATCATTATGGTTGCCGGTGATGTTGGCGGCGTGCAGAATGCCGTACGCAGCGGCCGGTCTGCAGGCGGTTCGGAAAACATTGTCGATGAAACGGTGCTGCCGAATATTCATAACGATATCTTTAAAGCCTTATCAGGCAGTACCGAGGTAAAAAATATTCGCTCACTGGGGATTATTGAAACTTATTCAGTAGCATCAGCCATTGTTGCTGCCGACACAGCGGCCAAAGCCGCAGCCATTGAACTGCTGGAAGTGCGGCTGGCCCGGGGGATGGGCGGGAAGGCAGTGGTTTCCCTGACCGGCGAGGTGGGAGCGGTTAACTCGGCTGTTCGTGCCGGCGTCAACGCTATCCAGGAACATGGCTTTCTGGTGGACCATCTGGTTATCGCCGCCCCGCACCAAGCCTTGCATAAAGCCTTATTCTAGACGTTACATATTTACCAAAGGAGCTGAAACTACGTGTTTTCTGTATTTGAAATAGCGGCGGCATTTGGCGGCGGGATTCTCGGTGCGGCAATCGGCGCCTTACCGGCCTTTATTATGGCTGGTATACTTGTTCTGGCCGGCATGACAGATTTAGCCTTTGGCCCTTATTTTGGCCCCCATATTGCCTTTGCCGGCGGCGTGGCGGCAACGGCGCTGGCTGGTAAACGCGGTTTGGATGCGGGTAATAATATCCTGCTGCCGCTGGCTAAATTTAACGATGGTTTTATTCTGCTGGTCGGCGGCATATTTGGGGCGGGCGGGCTGATTATCCAGAAACTGCTGGCCGGTATCGGTACACCCACCGATACGGTGGCCCTGACGGTGGCCCTGTCAGGTATTATTGCCCGGTTTGTTTTCGGTAATGGCCGTCTCTTCAGCGGCTATACCCTGCCTGACAGCAGGACTGCCATCTTTCTGCTGGTGCTGGGCATAGGTGTCGGGTTAATTTCCGGTTATGCCTCACTTGTTACTAACAATGCGGTAATTGGTTTTGGGGTTGCCGCCACTACCCTGATTTTTCTCCAGTTTATGGGCGTCGGGCCGGTGAGCCACCACCTGGCGCTGCCGGCGGCTTTGGCAGCTATGGCAACAGGCAGCATCTGGGCGGGGGGGCTGTTTGGGCTATTGGGGGCTTTGCTGGGTGATTTTTTTGGTAAGGTCATGAACACTGGTGATACCCATATTGATCCGCCGGCGCTGACAATTGCCCTGCTGACTTTAATTGTTACCCTGTTTATGTCTTGACCGGTGCGAATTTTTAAGGAGGGATTGTATGTCTCAATATCAGGTTAATGACGCGGGCAATACCGCAGATGGCTTCAAATGTACGGCCTGCGGCCATATATGGACACCTAAGGATACAAAATTTGATAAGTGCCCGGCTTGTGGCTATGCCTGTAATCCGTATTCCTGCCAGATAAGGCCGGCACCCAAAAAAGAAGACTAGTTGTATTACCGCAAAAAATACCCTGGACTTACAGAAGTAAGTCCAGGGTATTTTCGCGGTTAATAGGTCCAGAACATGTTCTGGATTTTCGCCGGGTCCTTTGTCTTCGTTAAGGCGAGCATAAGCAGGATGCGGGCCTTCTGGGGGCTAAGGGTATCGGCCACGACAAAGTTATATTGTTCATCGTCAAGCGCCCCGTTACGCGTAACTACACCATTGCAAGCCCGGGTGCCCCGTACCACCACAACCCCCTGCTGCTGGATAGTGCCAAGGACCTGCCGCATAGGCTGCGACAGGTTGCCGTTGCCAAGACCGGCATAAACAAGGCCTTGGGCACCGGCGCCCACTGCCGCCTGGGCCAGGGTGCCCTGATCATTAACATGCCCGTAAATGATATCGACAGGGGGCAGCTCGCTTAGGCCGGTGATATCAAATTCAGTCAGATAGGTATGTTTGCGGGTCGGCATGCGGTAGAAGTGCGGCTTATTGTCGATTATGTAGCCTAGATAGCCAAGCTCAGGCGCCTTGAAGGTGTCCTGGAGCGAGGTATTGGTTTTGGTTACATCGCGGCTGCAATTGATGGTATCATTGAGCGCGACAAGCACCCCTTTATCCCAGGCTGAAGGGCTGGTTGCCAGGAGAATCGCGTTATACAGATTCATGGGGCCATCGGGGCTGATGGCTGTAGCCGGACGCATCGCGCCGACCAGGACAACCGGTTTGGGGCTTTTTACGACTAAGTTCAGGAAATAAGCGGTTTCCTCCATGGTATCGGTGCCGTGGGTGACAACGACCCCGTCTACAGCCGGCTGCTGCAACTGGGTATTAATACGGTTGGCCAGCTGCAGCCAGATGCCGTGATTCATATCGGCGCTGTCTATTTGTGTCAGTTGTTCACTGGTGACGGTGGCTATACCTGCCAGCGAGCCAATTTCAGCTAACAGCTCCTGAATGGGAACCACTGCCGGTTTATAGCTGGCACTACCGGCGGGAAAGGGAGATACCCCGGCAATTGTTCCCCCCGTAGCAAGGACGGTTATGTTTTTCATACCCTCACCCTTTGCGGTTTTTATTATAATAATATCATATATTTGTAAATCCATATAAAAAGAATATATGATTCATCCAAATGGACGGCTTGAAGTGATTTCCGGATTTTTTTGCATAAAATGTGCAGGAAATGGCATGATCCGTGAAGAATTTAACTACATATATAGGAAGAAACAAACAAATTACTGGAGGTTATACATGCCGAAAAAAAATCAAAAGCTCAAAAATGTGCAAAAGTATGCAATGCTGTTCCTGGGAGCCATTATCACGGCGGTGGGACTGGAGATTTTTCTCGTTCCCAACAATATTATTGACGGCGGCGTTGTCGGGCTGTCCATTATGGCCAGTCATTTATCCGGTTTACCATTAGGTTTATTTCTGGTGCTGCTCAATTTACCTTTCTTATACCTGGGATATGCCCAGATTGGTAAAACGTTTGCCATATCGACGCTGTTTGCGATTGTGTCCTTAGCCTACTGGGTATCGGTTTTTCATCCTATACCAGGCTTAACCAATGATCTGTTTCTGGCAGCAGTCTTTGGCGGGATTATAATCGGGGTAGGCGTCGGTCTGATTATACGTTACGGTGGCTCGCTTGACGGAACTGAAATTGTCGCTATTATCATGGATAAGCGCACCAGTTTTTCTGTTGGCGAATGCATCATGTTCATGAATCTCTTTATTCTCACAAGTGCCGGGCTTGTATTTACCTGGGATAAGGCTATGTATTCCTTGGTTGCTTATTTTATCGCCTTCAAGGTGATTGACACGGTCATTGAAGGGCTGGACGAATCAAAGGCTGTCATGATTGTATCGGACAGACCGGATGAAATTGCCGATGCACTGATGGCCCGTTTAGGCAGGGGGGTTACCGTCCTGCATGGTGAGGGTGGATATACGAAGGAACGCAAAGATGTTCTGTATTCAGTTATCACCAGGCTTGAGATGGCTAAATTAAAGTCGATTATTGACGAGATTGATGAGGGTGCCTTTGTTACAATTAATGACGTTCATGAGGTAATGGGCGGCAGGTTTAAGAAGAAAGCAATTCACTAGCACCACCCTCTGACAGGTTCCCGTATAAAAGGTACTGTGCCGAAACCGCGGTTTCAGCACAGTACCTTTTTTTTACATAATCAGCAAGTATACCGGTTTCTGATCATGTGTAAGAACGGCTGGGTTGATGCCAGGTTTTTTCTATCGAGACAACGGTTTTTCTATTGCGGGCTCAGGGGGAGGTTTAACTCCAGGCCGACAGGACAATGGTCACTGCCCATAATGTCGGGGTAAATATGAGCGCCGGCAATCAAATCTTTCAGCCGGTCGGAAACAATAAAGTAATCAATACGCCAGCCAATGTTACGGGCCCTGGCATTCATCATATACGACCACCAGGTATAGGCATCAGTTTTTTCCGGATACAAAGTCCGGAAAGAGTCGGCAAACCCGGCTGCAAGCAACGTGGTCATACTATTTCTCTCTTCGTCGGTAAAGCCGGCATTCTTTCTGTTGGCTTTGGGGTTCTTGATGTCAATTTCCTCATGGGCAACATTGAGATCACCGCACAGTATGACAGGCTTGTTTTTATCAAGCTGCAGGAGATAGTTTCTAAAATCGTTTTCCCACTTAAGCCGGTACTCCAGCCGCATCAGCCCGCGCTGTGAATTAGGGGTATAGACATTGACAAGATAGAATGCATCAAACTCAAGGGCAATGACCCGGCCTTCCTGGTCATGTTCCTCCACTCCCAGGCCGCAGGTAACGGCCAGCGGTTTTATCCGGGTAAAAACCGCAGTGCCGGAATAGCCCTTTTTAACAGCACTGTTCCAATATTGCTCATAACCAGGCAAAACGAGCTCTGACTGGTCTTGCTGCATTTTTGTCTCTTGAATACAAAAGATGTCGGCGCCGGCACTGGTGAAAAAATCGCCAAAGCCCTTACCCAGGCAGGCTCTCAGCCCATTTACATTCCAGGAAATAAGTTTCATAGCAGCCTCTTTCTTTCCATAGTAGTGTGGATACTTATATTCCCTGTAAAGTTTCGTATTCCTGCTTGGCGGATTATGGGGGCGTGGGCGACAGAGGCCGGGAACCGGTTGGTGTTACTGTGTAATAAAAGCTGAACAATTATTGAAATATTGAAAATCAGCAAAACCGCGAAAGGAAAACAAGCATTTTTCGCGAATATATCAGTTGAATGACTCCACTAAAAAACTTGATGGAGAGCGAGATGTTTGCAGATAATACCATCTATATAGTCGGTAATGCCAAGTCCCAGCAGAATAATCCGATTACTCACCATTACGGCCAGTTTTTCATTGGTTTTGTGGTGGAACGGGAAACCGGTAGGATTGTAGCTTGTGGCAGTTCGGCGACAGTGTCTACTACCGCTGAATTTATCTGCAGTTTGTTTGTCGGTAAAAGTATGCGCGACGAGTTTGAGGTTATCCGGCAGCAAGTAGAAACCCGTTATTTTGGTTCCTCGCAAAAAGCTATTTTAGTTGCCTACAAGGATGCGCAAAAGAAGTTTTTCCGTATCATAAATGGTATGCCACTTGATTTGAACGACTGAAAGCACCTATAGACAGCTGCTTTGTTTATTTGTACGCCTGCTTGTGACGCAGGTGCAGACGTAAATAAAATCCAGCATAATCAGCCTTCTGCTACCAGACGGTTGTTTATGCTGGATTTTCTATTATTAATCCTTATAGTAAGTCTAACCACATATAAATGAGAGGAGAGGGTTTACGAATGAAGATTGCGGCAATTAGAATCGGCAAAGTGAGTATTCCCCTGAAAAAGCCCTTTAAAACCGCCTTGCGGCAGGTCCATTCAGCAGAGGATATTGTCATTAAGATGATTGCCGACACCGGCGAAATCGGTTTTGGCAATGCCCCGCCAACGGCTGTGATTACCGGTGACAGTCAGGATTCCATTATCGCCGCCATCCGCGATACCATCGGCCCCAAATTAATCGGGATGGATGTTGATAATCTGGAAGGTATTATGACGACAATTGACACGGCGATGCTGCACAACAGCTCGGCCAAAGCGGCCCTGGACATTGCCGTTTATGATCTGTTTGGCAAACGCCACGGCATTCCCCTGTATAAAGTTCTGGGGGGATACCGGCAGGACATAACCACCGATTTGACGATCAGTATCAACGACCCGGAAGAAATGGTAGAGGATTCGCTGGCGGCAGTGGCGGCAGGGTATACGGAACTGAAATTGAAAGTCGGCACCGATGCGGCGCTTGATATCAAACGGGTGCAAGCCATTCGTGCCGCCGTTGGTTATGACGTCAAGATACGGCTTGATGCCAATCAGGGCTGGAGCCCCAAGGAAGCTGTCCGCACAATTCGCAAGTTTGAAGATCTGGGTTTGGCGATTGAACTTATTGAACAACCGGTTCTGGCCCATGATTTTGCGGGGCTCAAGTATGTTACCGACCAGGTTGAGACCGATATTATGGCCGACGAAGCGGCCTTTGGCGTCTATGAAGTGTTTCAACTGCTGGCTATGCAGGCCTGTGATTTGATCAATATCAAGCTTATGAAAGCCGGCGGCCTGCATAATGCCGTTAAGATCGCCCATTTGGCGGAAACCATGGGTATTCAGTGCATGATGGGCTGCATGCTGGAAAGCAAAGTCGGAATTACAGCAGCGGCGAGCCTGGCTGCCGGTAAGAAGATTATCAGCAAATCGGATCTGGACGCGGCTGTGCTGTTAGCTGAAGATCCGGTAGTCGGCGGCGTAAGTTTTGCCAAAAATCAGCTGCTTATTGCCGAGGCACCAGGTTTGGGCATTACCGATGTGCAGGGCTGGCAGGAGATTAAGTAAAAATAGATTAAAGGAGGTGTTGGCTGAGTTCCCGGGCAGGTTAGCGTTACTAAAAAAATGGAGGTATAAAAGTGGGTATTATTATTTCGTTACTTGTGACCTTTTGGGTTGGCTATCTGATCGTAAAAAAATACAAACCCCAGCCGGTGCTGTTTATGGCCGGCCTCATTCTTATGTTCGCAGCGGTAGCCCTTGGGCTTGGCAAGATTTTGCCGGTCAAAGACAGCACCGGATCAGTGCTTTTTGACGCCTTCGAGTTTATTAAGCAGACCATGAGTTCACGGGCCGCCGGACTTGGCCTGAACATCATGGCTGTGGGTGGTTTTGCCCGCTATATGGACCATATTGGGGCCAGCAAGGCCTTGGTTAAATTGACAATAAGACCACTGCTGGCGCTGCGTTCCCCTTATCTGGTTATGGCTGGCGCCTGGGTATTAGGAATGTTTTTAGGTTTGTGTATTAACAGTGCCTCCGGACTGGCAATGCTGCTGATGGTTACCGTGTTTCCGGTGTTAATCAGCTTAGGGGTCAGCCGCCTGTCAGCTACGGCGGTTATTGCCACCACCCTGTGTCTGGACTGGAGTCCCAGTGACACCGGTACTATCCTGTCGGCTACCACCGCAGGGATCGACCCTGTCCTGTACTGGACCAATTATCAGATTCCTATTGCCATCGCTGTTATTCCCGTGGTTGCGGTCCTTCACTACTTTACTCAGAAATGGTTTGACCGGCGCGACGGCCATGTAGTACAGGCCAGTGAGTTAGTAGCGAATGAGGCTGATGAGAACATGCCGCCGATGATTTATGCCATATTGCCGGCTTTGCCGTTAGTTTTAATCCTGGCCTTCAGCAGTCTGTGGATTACCTGGATTAAGATGGATATTATCAAAGCTATGTTTATTGGTGTGGCCATTGGCATGATCTTTGAATATATTCGCTTCCGGGACGGTAAAAAAGTTTTTGCCGATATCCAGTCCTTCTTTGACGGCCTGGGCTTGCAAATGGCCAATGTAATTACCCTGATTGTTGCCGGTGAAACCTTCGCCAAAGGCCTTATGACGATCGGCACAATTGACGCCATCATCGCCTCCGCCCAGTCTTCCGGCTTTGGGGCTGCAGGTATGATTCTGGTTATGGTCGGTATTATCGCTATTGCTTCTGTTGTTATGGGCTCAGGCAACGCGCCGTTTTTTGCCTTCGCCGCCTTAACCCCCACAGTTGCTGCCAAGATGTCGGTTGCCCCGGTGGTTATGCTGCTGCCAATGCACTTTGCGGCCAGTGCAGCCCGGGCGATATCGCCAATTACTGCCGTTATTGTAGTTGCCTCAAGCATGGGCGGCGTTTCGCCGTTTGAGGTTGTCAAACGGACGGCAATTCCTATGATCGGGACCTTACTTGTAATTATTGTTGCTAATTTTGTTTTATTCTACTAGTAAAGAGCCGGTGTTACCCCGGCGCCTTTGCAGCATGAATGTCTGAAGCTGTTGCTGGCGTGGCACGGTAATTCTATATGATTAAATAGTCTGAGTCTCCTGGCGATGTATCAGGGGAGGCTCAGGCTTTTTTTTCCTCGGGGCCTATAATAATTTATACAAGCGATCTGGCTGCGGCTGTACTGCGCTGAAGCAGATTCCTGGCTTGCAGAAGGCCCGGGCTAATGGTATAATTTTTTCGGTTTAGCATATTTCTAATAAATAGTAAATTAGAGTGAAAGGGGATATTCCCCATGAAACCAGCAATTAATAACCTTATTTCAATTATCGGTGTGCCACTGGATTTGGGTGCTGACCGCCGGGGGGTTGACATGGGACCCAGCGCCATCCGTTATGCCCGGGTTCGGGAGAAGCTGGAAGAACTTGGCTATGAAATCGACGATAAAGGCGATATTGTGCCTAACAGGCCGGACTCGTGTTATATAGATGGCACCAACCTGAAATATCTGGATGAGATCGAGCGGGTTAATACGGAATTATGCCGGCGGGTGGCGGCGGAAATGGAAAAAGGCCGGTTTCCGTTAGTTCTGGGCGGTGATCACAGTATTGCTATTGGCACATTATCCGGAGTGCTCCAGCACAAAAAAAAGCTGGGGGTTCTTTGGTTTGATGCCCATGGTGATATTAATACGGCCGAAACATCACCTTCCGGCAATATTCACGGCATGCCGGTGGCGGTAAGCTTTGGCCTGGGCCATGACCGGCTGACAGGCGTAGGCGGCCGGGAGGCTAAACTTGATCCACGGAAATTTGTCATGATTGGCGTACGCGACCTGGACCGGGGGGAGAAAATTCTCCTGAAAGAGCTGGGGGTTACTGTCTACACGATGCACGAGGTGGATATGCTGGGGATGGCCAAGGTTATGGAAGAGGCTATCCGGATCGTATCAACAGATACGGAAGGGGTTCATGTCAGCTTTGATATGGATGTTATGGACCCCCTTCACGCCCCCGGGGTTGGCACCCCGGTATTTGGCGGGCTGACCTACCGTGAAAGCCATTTAGCCATGGAATTGATTTCGGCGGCTAATATTGTGACAAGCGCTGAATTTGTAGAGGTTAACACTGTGCTGGATCATCGCAATCAAACCGCTAAGGTTGCAGTGGCGTTAATGGGGTCATTGCTGGGCGAACGGGTGTTGTAAAGTAACAAAATAATAAACTTTGAACCTATTGCATTAACTATTGAAACAAATAAATGTATTTTAAATGGACAATTGACAGCCTGGAAAGAATAGTAGTATAATGTATACAAATCATAAGGCATAACAGTTATGACGGAGATAGTATTCTATGTGCAGGTTTGCAGAGAGCCGGCGGGTGGTGAAAGCCGGCAACAGGCACTTGGAAGAAAATCACTCCAGAACTGCATTTCTGAACAGAGTAAGAAATGCCGGGCCAGCCACGTTACTCGGCTTAGGTTTGATTGAACCGAAGAGTGGCATTATTATGCAAATAAGGTGGTAACGCGGGTATTCCCGTCCTTGAAAAATTCAAGGACGGGTTTTTTATTTGTCTACGGAATTTAAAATAAATTCTGTGGACATAAAAACGACTAAGGCTTCTGCCTACGTCCTGAAGGACTTGGCACAAGCCAAGTCTTATCTTACATCATTAGGGGAGTGGCGTATATGGCAACAAGTAAAGGAATTTTTAAATTACCTAATTCATCAATTACACTTGAGGATGTTTATCTGGCCGGGCAGCACCTGAGCCCTGTCTTACAAAAGACAGAACTGATACCAAGCCCTGCATTTAGCCACGAGTCGGGAAACCGGGTATTTATTAAGCCGGAAAATCTGCAGGTAACCGGTGCTTTTAAGATCCGCGGCGCTTACTATAAAATCAGTAAGTTAGGTGAGCTGGAGAAAAACAAAGGGGTTGTTGCCTCCTCGGCCGGCAATCATGCCCAGGGAGTGGGT
The DNA here is from genome assembly GCA_023388195.1 of Bacillota bacterium. Taxonomy (GTDB): domain Bacteria; phylum Bacillota; class Negativicutes; order Sporomusales; family Sporomusaceae; genus Sporomusa. Next base: position 1,555 of record JAEWGR010000121.1, on the reverse strand, counting down.
TATGCCGCCAAGCTGCTGGGAGCCCGGGCGACTGTGGTGATGCCGGCTACGACGCCGATCATCAAAGTCGAAGCCACCCGCAACTATGGGGCGCAGGTGGTTTTACACGGGGATAACTACGATGATGCGTATCAGAAAGCCCGGGAACTGGAAGAAGAGAATGATTATGTTTTTATTCATCCTTTTGATGATCTGGATGTCATTGTTGGGCAGGGGACTTTGGCGCTGGAGATTATCAAAGAGTTTGAGGCTGTTGATGAAATCCTGGTACCGGTGGGCGGCGGCGGTTTAATCAGCGGCCTGGCGTTTGCCGCCAAAATGCTAAAACCGGATATACGGATTATTGGGGTGGAGCCTGAGGGGGCAGCCTGTATGAAACAATCACTTGACCGGAACCGGATCAGTACGCTGGACAAGGTGGATACCATGGCCGACGGTGCGGCTGTTAAAAAACCAGGCAGTTTGACATTTGCCTTCAGCAAACAGTTTGTCGACGACATTGTTGCCGTTTCCGATTTTGATATCATTGATGCGATCCTGCTCTTAATGGAAAAACATAAGATGGTTGCCGAGGGGGCCGGTGTGCTGGCACTGGCCGGACTTAAGAAGCTGCAGACTAAAGACAAAAATATCGTATGTCTGTTAAGCGGGGGCAATATTGATATATCTACCATTTCCGCTATTATTAACAGGGCCCTGGTTGCCCGGGGCCGGTTGTTCTGCTTTACAGTGACGCTGCCGGACAAACCCGGTGAATTACTGCGTGTTGCTCAAATCCTGGCAGAGGTCCATGCAAATGTCATTAAGCTTGACCATAATCATGCCAAAGTCATGGACCGTTTTAAACAGGCTCAGTTGGAGGTCACGGTAGAGACCAACGGGCACAGTCATGTTCAGGAAATCGAAGCCGCATTTAAACGGAAGGGTCTGGAAATCAGTAAGGTTTATTAGGCTGGTTGGCGGTTTTCTGCCGGCAAAAACCGGCTTCGCCGGTCAACCATTGCCGGCACCTGCGAAACAGGCTGAAAAAGGAAGAACTATCAAGATAGTCTGAGCAATACAAAGATAATACCGGTTAATGCCAAGCCATCCTTAGCCTTGCACTGCCCTTGCGTTAATTCACACTTTCTTTTTATTACCGCTGCGGGTATAGTTAAATAATAATAAATAAGTCCAAGCAATTTTTCTCTTGCCCGCCTTTGGCTGCTGATTTTTCAGGGTTAAGCAAGGGGGGGCAAGACCGTAGGGTCTTTTTTTATCTGCCAGAATTTACAATGAATTCTGTGGGCATAAGAGCGACTAAAGCTTCTGCCGGCGTCCTAAGGACTTGGCACAAGCCAAGTCTTATCTTACATGATCAGAAAGTATATCAGTTTCTGATCATAAGTAAGAACGACTAAGGCTTTTGTCGGCGTCCTAAGGACTTGACACAAGCCAAGTCTTATCTTATGGAGCTTAGGAGGTTGACTATGCAAAAAAAGGCCGTGTTAGAGGCGGCTGTCAGTGACGCATTTATAAAACTTCACCGTAATCTTGTCGGCCGGGGGCCGGTTGA
>JAEWGR010000015.1 GCA_023388195.1 Bacillota bacterium | reverse complement strand
GTTACACGCCCTTCCATGGCTTCGGGGATGCTGCCCCGGTTGAACCAGGTACTTACCGTATTGGGAGCCACGCAGATGCGATGGGCTAGTTCTTTGGCGGTAATTCCCCAGACTCCCATCTCCTGGCGCACTACTTCAATTAGCTCCAATTATAGGACTCCTTTCAAATTGCGAATTTTACCCCTCTGTCTCCTTTCATTGGTATGGTGTACACTAAAACTGTAAACGGGATGTATCCTTTCTCCACCCTCGCCTGCCGCTACCCCCGGTAGGCTTTTTTTCTACCATGGATTTAGCAACACTCAAAACCATTAAGATCTCGCCCGGCTGCAATACCTGCCGCAATAGCTTGACTATAGAGGCAGCCATGTTATGGATTACCGACATAGGTTCACCCCCTTTCTTATATAGCAAGAGCCAGTATAAATAAGACAATCAATATGATTTGCTGAGTCAGGCTCCATTTGGCTTGCTCAGGTTCAAGCTCTCCTCGCCAACGGATGCTATGAACCTGGTAGCGATCAGTTGACGGTTTCATTGGACACCTCCTGTTCAGCCAAATCGCCCTTTTTACTATGCTCACGGAGAACAGCCTGAGCCATGATCCGAAGCGCAGCCATTATTTTAGGGTTTAATGGCTTACTTGGAGTCCTTTTTTCGCTGGGTAAATTCAAACTTCTCCCTCCTATCCCCGCCCGGCCTAATGGCCTAGTACAGGTCTTTATGGATTAACCAATACAGAAATTGAATCAGTTTGTACAATTGTTAGCAAAGCATCAGTGGCTATCTTGCGCTGTTGCTCAAACACTTTTGCAATTAGCGGTGCACTCTCTATAATGCTTTGGTGAAAAATATCGGCCTGCTCCGGCCGGCCGTACAATATCAGGACTTTAAAGGCAATTAACGGATCAATGAACAGCTTAATCTCATAATGGCTTCCCCCAATAGGTGAAATCTGAAGAGCTTGACTTTTATGATCTTTAAGGAATACCTTTACCGCATCCCGATTAAGATTAAAGCTGGTAATAATATCGTCCACTCCCACAAGTATCTTCCAGTCGTTAACTAATACATGGTATGGATTTAAGGGGCTATTGAACCTAAATAATACATTTGTTAATTCCTGCATAATATCAAACTCCTTATATTATTAACCTTTATCCCGTCCGCTCTTATGAAGCGGCTTACCCTTTTCGGCTAATAAATCACTTTCATTCATATCCTCTCTAATAGCACAATTTAATTCCCGTGATAGCAGCATTAAAATCAACGCTGCTTTAGATATTCCAATACTTTTTACATGCTGACCTAATCGCACATTCATTTCTTTAGGTATTCGCACAGAAATCATTTTTTTAGCACTTACAAATAAATTCATTGGGATTCACCTCCTTGTTTATATAACATAGTGAATTCATTATGATATTAATAAGAATTTTATTGATTCTTTGAAATATCTCCCAAATAATTTATAATGAATTCATATAGAATTCACAGGGGGTATAACTTTTGGCTACAGAAAAGCGCCAATTCACATTAAGGCTGCAAGAAGAAAACTTCTTCAAGATAAAAGCACTCTCCGAAAAAGATAGACGCTCTATTGCCATGGAAATCGAATACATTTTAGAACAATACATTGCTGAATATGAACAAAAGCATGGACTGCTAGAGGTTACACATGAATGATCTAGAAACCAGCGCCCCGACCCTTACGGGTATGTTAAAAAATACATGGCACCCAGTATTAGGAGTTATCGTTACAATTTTTCTTAACACCAAATATGATGTTCCCTTGTGGTATGCATTCATTGTGCTATTTTTCTACATTGTGTGTTTTTTTCTTTATCACATTATTAAGGCATATAGATATATTTCTCTTTTACTGCAAGAAATTAAAAACATAAAAATAAATCATCAATCCTTATCTAGTCAATACGAAGAAAAAAACAATAATTTAGAAAAAGAGAAACTTAGAACATTAGAACTATGGCGTTTAGCTGAAAGTATTGCTTTTACTTCAATTAAGAGTGACAGAATAGAAAAACTAAAAATCTACAAGGGGAAAATATTATGAGCGAAAATAAGTTTAAAGTAATAAAAATAATTGATGATCGTAAAATTGTAATTAATGCTGGAACAAGTCATGGTCTAAATACCGGTGATGAATTGGAAATATATCTCCCTGGAAAACCAATTATTGATCCCGATACTAATGAAGATTTGGGTACTTTAGATCCAATTAAAGCATACATAGAAATACGAAATATTTACCCCAAAATGTCAGTTTGTGTAAACGCCCAAAAAGAACCTGCCTCAACCGCATTAGCAATCCTCCAGGATACGGCTAACGCATTAACCACAACTGTCCCCAAAAGATTGCCCGTGCATCCTGAAGATATATCTGGCGGCTGGTTAGAGTCATCCGAGCACCGCATACGCGTAGGGGATCTAGTTCGCCCATGTTCTTGACTTAGGTTGATATAGTCCATAAAAATAGAAACCAACTAAAGACCATACTAATTATGGCTATTTTCAACATTATTACGGTTTCTCTTAGTTCTTTTTCTATTTGATTTAGGTTCATATTTTTCTCCTTTATCTAATCTTATTTGCTAGATGGTTTTCTAAAGAGCTTCAATAAAAGGGGGATCTCCAATGTTTATCCGAAAATATAGCCTACAAGGCAAATTGCTTTTACTTTTATTGATTTGTATTTTTTCGATAGCGCTTTTAGCCGGATGCAGTTCCTCAAAATCTAGCTCTAGTGGAACTATTGATGTGTCTTATAAAGGATTAATGGGCTTGCAGGAAAACACTGATTTGACTTCTACCTATAAAAAACAATTGGATGAAGGATTTTTCATGACCAGTTGGTACAAGGATCTAAAAACTTTTACGGTGAGGGAATCCAAGAATGGCCGCTATATGATTGCGGTTATTAACCCCTCGACAGATAAAAGCGCCGAAGGTTGGAAGAATGTAATGAGCGGAATGGCTTTTAATAACCAATCACAATCACAAAACTTTATTACAGTTTTAGTATTTAATGAGGCTGGACTAAAATTAATTTCTAGAGACAATCCCCTCAAAAAATAGCCCAAACTTGATATACCTCTATCCCGCCCACTCTAATGAAGCGGCATCCGTCGTTATAACGTTTTTCGTTAGTTCATCGTCAAAAAAAATTGCAACATCAACATCCAATTCACATGCAATAATTTTTAATCTCTCAACATCTAACTTTGTATTTCCTGACATAATATGCCGATATCCTTGCAAAGACAAATTAATCTTTTTAGCAAGGTGGGTTTTAGTAACTCCCTTGAATTTACGAATCTTTTCTACATTTTGATGAACCACATTTACACCTCCTCACGCAATAACGAATATCGTTATGCATAGTATACTAACGCATTTCGTTATTGTCAATCTTTTTTATATTTTTATTCTCAATATTCGTTAGTATACTATCTAAATTCGTTAGCTAATTGTACAATATTTGATAAGGAATATCTGAGGTGAAACATGTGGAAGAGAAAAATATTACCGGAGTCCGAATAAAACAATTACGTAACAATAAGGGACTTACTCAAAAGCAATTAGCCGACATGGTAAGTGTCTCCCCACAAGTTATTTCGAATTGGGAACGTGCCTATACTCCTGGAATAACCCAAGACGATTTATCCCGACTAGCTGCTGCATTAGATACAACGGCAGATTATCTTACGGGAATTACTAACGAAAGATATTCCGGTGTCGGTGTCAAAGCTATAGATGATCCTGAAGTAGTCAATTTTATGAAAACAGTAGTAGGTGAATTTCGCTTAGACTCTCACCTAACCCCAAAAGACCGGCAAGAAATTATGGACGACCTCGCGGAATACTTTCGTTTCAAGATACAGCAAAAGAAAAATCAACGGTAAAACTATTAACGGTGTCAGTGCCGTTAATAATTTTTTACGCTTTATCAGAACATATGTTTGGAGAGGGTGGTTTCATGATAGATGCAGCTATTCAAGTTGCCCAAATGCATTATGAAAGATATAAGGCCGCTTTCCCCTTGGCGGCTAACATGGTGCAGCAGATCTGCAATGATTACAACTTAATAATTGATGAATTCCCCATGGAGAACCAACGGTTTACCGGGATGTTATGGAATGATGATGGTCAGTATACTATTCTCCTGAATCCTTCATTACCGAGAACCAGACGGTTATTTACCTTAACTCATGAGCTTGGACATTATTTAATGCACCGCTGGTACCAGCCGGCTTTTTTCTGCACCCGTATTAATGGACAGGCTTTTGACTTGAAAGAGCGCCAGGCAAATGTGTTTGCTGCCGAGTTGCTTATGCCCCTGGAAAAAATACAGAAACTGGCCAGGGCAGGTTTTGACATAAAAAAAGCCGCCGCTTTTATGGGCGTATCTGAGCAGGCCTTACAGTATAGGGTTAAGGAGTTGCGGGCGAGGCAGAAGAAAAATAAGGAACTTAAGGTTGTTATGGATTAATCAAACATATATACTTTATATTTGAATTTTAAGCAAAATCTAACAAATTTGTTATAATTGTCTTTTATTTTTTATTTTTGTGCTTTATACTGGTTACATAAGAGTTTGGTACATTCGTCCTAACCCCCTAGCATTAATTAAATAAACACGATAATAATGTTTTACTATTTATCACAGCAAAAAACACAGCACACACTTAAGCAGTGGCTGTGTTTTTATATTTTAAAAAGGAGGCTATTATTATGAGTTCAAATTTATTTCTTAAACAAAATTTGACCGCCCAACAACTTGCGCTAGTTGATAGTGAAATGCCTAAAAAGGCGAAGTCTAAAACACTCGCGTACATCTTTTGGTTTTTTCTTGGCGTTCTTGGCGGTCACCGGTTTTATGCAGGAGATGTCGGTCGGGGCATCCTTATGGCAGTTACATTAGGTGGTTTAGGAATTTGGGCCTTTATTGATGTATTTTTTATCGGTAGCAGAATTGAAGAAAAAAATGATCAGATTGAATTAGCTATTATTCAACGTGTAACTGCACAACAAGAAATCGCGACTAAACAAGTAGCAGCAGCTAGTGAAGTTAATTGATAGGAGAACCCCGCTCATATAGCTGCGGGGTTGCCTTTTCAGCATAACAAATAGCAGTAGTACTTTTGTTCCCTAAGACAAATAAAAGCTTAAAAATAGGCTATTACATCATCCATATGAGGTGGGGGGAAGATAAAATGCCTGGAAAATTTAGTTTAATTTCTTTTTCTTCCTGTAATTTAAACGATTCCTTTTTTGATTCTCTAAAAAGTGACTACCCCGAATTCTCTCAGTGGTTTAATCGTAAAGCCGGCGCAGGGGAGTCAGCTTATGTATTTCGAGATGAAAGCAATCTAATTCATGCATTTTTATATTTAAAAAATGAAATTGAGGATATCAAACTCACCACTAGTACGCTGGCATCAACACCCAGAATAAAAATAGGAACTTTAAAATTAGATGAATCAATACATGGGCAACGCTTGGGCGAAGGAGCTTTAAGTACAGCACTGTGGCGCTGGCAAGAATCTATCGTCAATGAAATTTACCTTACTGTCTTTCCTAGACACACTACATTAATTGAGTTAGTATCTAAGTTTGGTTTTAACCTTATAGGTGAAAACGAACGGAATGAACTTGTATTCTTAAAAGACAAGAGAAGTCTGGACACCACTTCCCCATTTAAAGCATTTCCTTACCTTTCTCCCAATTTCATAAAATCAGGATATATACCAATAAATGAAGATTATCATGATACTTTGTTCCCTTATTCAGAACTTTATAATACGAATCAGGAAGCTGAAGAAATTGCAGCTGCAAATGGCATAACGAAAGTATTCCTTGCTTTTCCATCGTCTCAATTGCATCATCAACCAGGTGAGCCTGTTATTATTTACCGAATATATATGGGTGATTCTGGAAAAACTTACAAATCAGTCGCGACGTCTTATTGCACAATAACTAAAGTAGTTCCTATCATTTTAAATAATTCCCGCAAAATCAATGAACTTGAATTTTTGAACTTAGCATCAAATAAAACTGTTTTTACTAAGGATGAATTGAAGGACTTTTATTCAAATAAAAAGAATGTTGTTTTAATAGAAATGGTTTATAATGGCTTCTTCGGAAAAGGCAATAACGTCAACCACAAAACGCTTTCCGAAGCAGGTTTATTTCAAGGGCACCCATACAATATCCGCTTAAGCCCTGAAAACATGGCTAGAATATTACATTTAGGTGGTAAAAATGCAACAGATCTTATTGCCCATAAATCCAGAACATATTAATAATATTTTTAAAGGCACAAAAAGGTACGAGTTCAGAAAAACGCGATGCCGACAGTTAGATGTTGACAAATTACTTATGTATGCAACTTCACCGATAATGATGGTAGTTGGAGAGGCGCTAATTGATGAAATAATTGTAGATGAACCCTCAAAAGTTTGGGAACAAACTCATGACTATGCTGGAATAAACGAGGAATTTTTTTACAGTTACTTTGAGGGAAAGTGTCAGGCTGTAGCTTATAAACTTTCAAAAGTAATTAAGTATAAAGAACCACTGATGCTAAGTGATATTGGGATAAACTTTACCCCTCAATCATTAGTATACGTAAAGAACTGATCGACATTGGAAGCGGGTAATCCGCTTTTTTTCTCAACTAATTTTGAGAACATATGTTTCGGGCTAGCTTTATTACGGACAAACTAATACTATTACACTAGTTAAACAAGTACATTCTTGCAATAAGAGTGTGCAAACTCGAATGACCATATCGCTCAGGTGGGCGATATGGTTGATATCGAGAGCAGTGCCAAGAGAGAAACAGAAACTGTTTCATCCTGTGATTAAACGAGCCTAAGTAAAATTTACTACGGAGGCCATTTTCTGTGACAAAAATAGCAGCCTATCTCCGCGTTTCCACCGACGAACAAGCCGAACAAAACATCTCCCTCCCCCTCCAGCAGTCCCGGCTGCTGGCTTACTGCCAGTCCAGGGAGTGGGATTTATTTGATTTTTATATTGACGACGGTTACACCGGCAAGGATCTGTCCCGCCCCGCTATCACCAGGCTGATCAGCGATGCCAAGGCCGGCAAGTTTGACATGGTGCTGGTGGTGAAGCTGGATCGGCTTTCCCGCCGGCAGCAGCATGTCATGTATTTGATTGAGGATATTTTTATCCCGAGGAATATCGGCTTTGCTTCGGTAACGGAGAACTTTGACACCACCACGCCGATGGGCCGGGCCATGCTGGGGGTTATGGCGGCTTTCGCCCAGTTGGAACGGGAAACGATTGTGGAGCGGGTTACCGATGCCAAAAAGGAAGCGGCTAAGCAGGGCCGCTTTATGGGTGGCAAGGCCCCTTATGGCTATAAGCATAACGCTGCCACCAAGACATTGGAGATTAACCCGCTGCAGGCGGATATCGTCCGTTTTATTTATGATGAGTATTTAAAGGGCCAGATTGGGTACCAGGGGATAGCCGACATGCTGCAGGAACGGAAGGTCCCGCCCCACTCCGCGAAGGAATGGCACCGGACATCCATCAGGGTTATTTTGTCGAGTCCTTTTTATATTGGCATGATCCCGCATAAAGGCTTAATGCATCCCGGCAAGCATGAACCGATTGTTGAGCTAGATAAATGGGAAGCCGTACAAAAATTAAAACAATCCCGTGGTGGCGCCAGGCCGTTACCGGAAAACAACGGCCTATTACCGGGGATTGTGTATTGTGGCGAATGCGGCGCCCGTATGCGCTATAAGTTAGTCAATCAAAGGTCAGGCACTGCCAGCCGCTATTACGCCTGCTATTCGCAAGAAGGGACGCCGCGGTATATGGTTAAAGACCCGGCCTGCAAACCTGGGTATAAGCCGATTACAGAGATAGATAACCAGGTAGTTGAACAGCTGATCCGGATCAGTGTTGACGAAGATTATTATGAGTATATTTCCAATGAGGTGCTGCAAGGCCCGGATAATACGAAAGAACTAGAGGCCGCCCTGGTACAGGCCAAAAAGGAACACAGCGGGATTAAAGGCCGGATTGACCGCTGGGCCGCCGCATTTGAAAGCCAGGTTATTGATATTGCCGAATATCATGAGCGTACCCGGGAGTTAAAGGACAGGCGTTATTATCTGGAGAATGAAATGCAGTCCTTTGAAGAGCGGATCAAGGAAGCGGCCAGCAAATCCGTTTCTAAGCTGGAGCTGATGGACAGCCTGAAAAACTTTAAACGGATCTGGGAAATCACTTCGCCTGATGAGCAGAAATCGATCCTTGCCAATCTTATTAAGCGCGTGAATGTCTTTGCTGACGGGCGCACTCAGATTGAGTTTGAGGACTGATTTTTCGATATCTATATGTACATATCCCTTTAGCTTTATCAGTTGGCATACTATATCGTTGATTTAAATATCGAAGTGAAGCACTCAACTCACCATCAGGTCCCCCATACTGAGTAATTACCATTTTGGCGAATTTTACATCCGGGCATGTCACGCGTACAGGATGTTCCAGTTTCTTTTCATATATCCACATATCCACTGCTCCCCTATCACATAATTATAGTTCCCACGGCCATGGCCCTTGGATCCATTGCCAGGGATCATCTGATAAGCCGCCAAAGCCAAAATTCAGGAGCGGCCCAAATTCAGACTCATATCTTTCCTTATACTTTTGCAATAATTCTACGGCACAGTTAAAATCATTAATTGCGTCACTGTCACAGGGATGGGTGTCCAAATAAAGATTCAGTTCAACAGCAACAAATTCCATCTCCTGAACTTTTCTCAGCATTGCCCGCTGTTTATCATAGTTCACTTATTTTACACCTCCATGTTGATTTATCTGGGTATTGGGTAGACACCCCAAAGTTCGGGAAACAGCGTGCCTTTACTAAGTGCTTCAGACGGACTAAAGGCTTTTTCATAAAATTGCCACGGTACATATGCGTGAGCCAGCATAATGCAGTCAGGAAACTCAGCTTCCATGTCTGTTGCACATTCATTGTCTTCTATATCGCACACCTCGTCAAAGTCATCCATCTCACATATATCATCCATGTCATGAAGCTCATCCTTCATTTTCATACCTTTACTCTTTGCACGCTCTTCGTCAACTTCATTCCGGGTCTTCTTGTTCACAAAGAAAGCCTCCTTTCAATTAACCTATTGTATTTTATGTGAAGCTGACAAAAAACGTCACCCGTATTGCCACAAAAAAAATCCGGCAGTCCAAACCTGCCGGATCACTCATGTATTAGGAAACGGGCATTATGAGAAATGCCAGAACGTACAAAGCAATGCCGGCTCCACGATAAAGAACAGACAATGCCCAGGCCAGACGGATTAACGTCACATCTAAGCCAGTGTAAGCGCTAAAACCGGCACATACCCCCAGTACCATGCCATGTTGCTGATCAAGGGCAAGTTGCTGATGAATGCCAACCGCCTCTGGTGTACCAGAGCCCTGAATAAACTGCCACACGGTCAAACCACTGAAAAGATATGCCCCTGCCCGGATTAGCCAAATCATAAGAAAAGGCCCCCTTTGCAGAAATGTCTGTTGCAACGAGCCGCTCACCTTGCCAAGCCGCCAATTCTATCAAACATTCCAATTACTAAATTAAATGAATAGAAAAATCATTTCATTAGTAATTATTACCGTAAAGGTAGGCCTTTAAACACATTATTTAGGCGCCACTTGGACTTCTGTCTTTTTTAACCAGTTTTAGCTTGGAACGAACAGGCATTGCCGGCGCCTGTCCCGGACTAAGGGCTTTGGCGTTTGACCGCCGGCCGATACTAATTAAGAGGCCTACTGCAGCACAATTGATAATAAGGGAAGTCCCGCCAAAACTGATAAACGGAAGTGGTACGCCAGTAACAGGGAAAACACCGGACACCATGGCAATATTGCCAACAGCCTGCCCTACAACCAGGGTTGTCACTCCGGCTGCAAGCATAAAACCATAGCCGTCAGGGGCACGACGGGCAATCTGTAAGCCATACCAAGCAATGGCTCCGAACAGAATTAAGACAAGACCTGCCCCGACAAAGCCCATTTCCTGACACAATACGGCAAAAGCAAAATCCGTATGAGCTTCTGGCAGGTAGTGAAATTTGCTTGCTCCCATTCCCAGCCCGGAACCAAATAAGCCCCCAGAACCAATCGCCAAGAGCGATTGTACGGTCTGATAGCCGGATGTTTGCTGATAAGCCCAGGGGTCAATCCAGGCCAAAATCCGCTCAGCCCGGTAGGCTGCTGCATATACTAGATAGATAGTCATGATGGCTGCGGCCATACCCAAAAAAGTAAGCTCCTGTCGGGGAATACCAGCCAATACATACAGTACCAGACCCAAACCAACAATAACGGCAGCCGTCCCCATATCAGGCTGCTTAAGTACCAATACACCCATAATCAAGGTAATGGCCAGCGGCCAGGAATACAGCGATACCGCTAAGCCCCGGTCAAGCCGGCCACCCAGGTAAGCAGCAGTGATGACTATAGTCGTAAGTTTGGCTATCTCGGAAGGCTGAAACTGAAAGCTGCCAAGCTTAAGCCAGCGTCTGGCACCATTGGCATACTCTCCATCAAAATGGACAGCCAGCAGTAAGCCAATAGCGGCAAGTATTGCTACTATCAGCCAGCCACGGCTTAGCTTACGGTAGTCAATTATGGCGGCTATAACCATAACCACAAAACCCACACCAAAAGACATTAAATGCCGGGTTACAAAAAAGTAGCCATCCTGAAACAACTGTCCCCCCAAAACAAAACTGGCACTAAACACATTTACTGTACCAATTAAAAACAATATCCCGGCAATAAAGAATACCGCCTCAGCCGGGCTAACCCACAGTTTGGGAAACGTTCGAATCTTTTTTTCTCGCACACACAGGCACTCCCTTCAAAAACACGTTAACCAAACAGCCATTAAACCATATTATATAGTAATATCAGTTTAGAGAGGTTGCGCCCTCTTAACTCCCCATCGCTAGAAAGACGGGAGCTGTAAAAAATTATAAAACTATTGACGAAAATGAGGTGATCGCTTGGGGTAACACCATATAAGCTACTGGCTGTTGATGCTAGTACCCATACCGTAATTTTCGTGGATGGCCCCAGCGGGGAAATCCTGACTGAGCTGCCCTTTTCCCCTGACTTAAGTCCCACTGAACTAACGGTAACTGCCGATTATACAAAAGCATTCCTGCCCTGTGCCAATACCAGCGGAAAAAACGAAATACTGACAGTAAACTTACTTAGCCGGACACTCTATAGCCTGCCTATGGCAATTCCTTACCCTGCCCAATTTATATTAGCTGAAACTAGCCAAACTTCAGCCTACCTAGCCGAAGCCGGCGGCACACTGCACCGCTTTGATCTGGCCGCAATGTCCGGTCAGCCCCTCGGGGCACCGGCAGTTAAAGCAAGTTGTGTAGGATTAGCGGCTGATGCAGAGAGAATCTTTGCAGCCTGGGAGCACCATGCCGGCGGCACTATTATGGAACTGGACATCAACGGCAATATCACCTGGCAAAATGATATTGCCGGCATTCCCACAAATATTATTCTAGCCGGCAGCCGCCTGATAGTACCCTTTACAAACACAGCTTTTACCGGTGAAGGTGTGGCTTTATTTAACTTAAGTAAAAAACGCCGCACACCAATGGTAGTGACGATTCAATGTCCCAGCTGCCCCAGCAGTCTTGCAGCCTATCCCTGCCATGCCGCCGTGGCAGCCGATGATCAGACTGCCTATATTGTCAACGAGGATGGAGCATCGATTTTTGTTATCGATCTGAGCACCGCACAGATTGTTGATCGCTTAGCCATTGGGAGATCACTATCCCGCTTATACCAGATCCCAAACACTGATCAGGCAATTGGTACCAGCAACTTATTTGCTGATCTAAGTCTGATTGATTTAGCCAGCGGACAGCTGTTGGCAGTAACCAATACGCAGCGTCAGCTTATGTCAAGCATTGCTATTCTCCCGTAATAGTTCGCTACATACAGGCTAAACCCCTCCCACAGATTGGGAGGGGTTATTTTCAATACTTATTTTAGTTTTCCTAACTGGCGGGGCCAGTTTTCGCCCCATTTATATTTGCTTTTTTTACCATTCTTATCCGGTTTGGGAGATTCATCGGCTTTAGGCCGTTCTTCTGACTTTGCATCAGACAAAATTTCCGTTTTAATCTGATATTTAGCTTTGGTTTCACCATGCAGGTCCCCGGCCAGACTTACCTTATTCTCGATAGCTTCTGTATTCGCTTCATCAATATGTTCACGTTCTTTTTCAGGTGTGTAATCAAGTTCAATATCATCAATAGTATCTTCTTCAGCGGTATGATCCCGTTCTACAAACTCATTAACTTTCAGATAGCCAGATACTTCAGTGCTTTCGCCAATATCACCGGCCTCTTCTTCATCAACAAGGATGCCGAATTTGGTATGGTTCTTATATTTTACGTCAGCACAGTCTTTTTCTATCTTGATTACGCCTTTTTCAATCATGGCCAACACCAGGAGGAAATGATCTGTTTCACGGCGGACGTGGTCGGCTAAAACTGCCGGAATTGTACTAAGTAGCCTATTCGTAACAATCATATCATATGTTGCCTGCTCAAAGTCCCGCAGACGGACAGTTGCCGCACGGCTATCCTGGAGGAAACGATTGAATGCAGGCAATTCCGGAGACTTGTGCTCAAAAAAGCTCACATAGTTCCACCCCTGCATTGTCAAATCATCAAATTCAGCTTGATAACCCCTGACAACCTCAATCAGGCTGATTTCAGACGGATCCAGTCTGCTGCCGATAAATTTAGTGTGTTCAGCCATAATTCTCAGCCAGAAATCAGCTTCAAGCGCTTTGACAACAGCTAATTTTTTACCAGCCCGGATCTTCTCTAACAGAGCCATAAAATATTCAGCTTCGCGAATTATATGGTCAAAAAAGAGTGGCGGTAACGCACTGCCCAGTTTATTGG
>JAEWGR010000011.1 GCA_023388195.1 Bacillota bacterium | reverse complement strand
GCCTCATACTGGTGCAAATGATCCTGCATAGCGGTGACCAGATCGATGTTGTCATCGGCAGCCACCGTCTGCAAAGCAAAAATATGCTGCCGCAGTTCGGTATCGGCAAAGCGGATAGCTTCCCGCAGATCATCGATTGCCGCCCAGGGTTCCTGGCTGTTTTTGCAGGCCCTTTCGATCTCCAATATTTTTACATTCATAAAAAATAACGACTGGGCAATACTGTCATGCAGATTGCGGGCAATCCGGTATCGCTCCTGCAATACCGCCGTTTCCTGCTTTTCCTGTTGCAGTTTGCCGTAGAGGCTTTCCATCAGGGCGAAAAAGCCATGCGAAAATAAAAGAAAGATTACCCCTGTCAAAACGGCTACCAGCACATTGCCCCAATCCATCGAAACAACATGCAAAAATTCGTGTCTGGCGAATTCAAACAGGCCGATGCAGATGGCCGGCACGATGGCTGCGATCCATTTCATTTTCGTAATATTCATGCGAAACCTCCCACCGGGAAAGCCGGGGTTAGTATGACTGTAATCGTAAATACGTAATCTGTCAATAGGCGCAGGATTGATAACGGGCAGCCGCTGACCTGCTGGCGGCAGGTGCTTGCGGGCGCAATAAGGAACGGTTGTTCCAGGGTATCAATCCAGCTCGGCAAGGCCGCTGGCGCGTAAGGTGATCGTATGTGCTATTGATAAATTGAGTTGCTGCCACTTCAATTTTTCACCACAACAGGTAATTGCCCTAATATCCCATTGCAAAATACCGGCATTATAATTGGGAAAGATAACCCGCACGGTCTGGCTGCTTAGTAACTCTCGCCCGTTTAAGGCATCCGGCCCCTGTGCAGTATTGTTTGCGGGCGTAACAGTTAAAGCGTAGATATCGGAACCACTGGCATTTATAACGGTGAACTCCTGACTGGCAGCCAAAGCGACAGCAGAGAAGCCTGTCAGGAATAAAGTGATGACCAGTACGGTAAGACAATAGGTTTTCATTTGGCCAATCCTCCTATAGTGAATACCCTGGTTTATAGTATCCGTCAGGACAACTTCTGACGTACTGCGATTCCAGTAGGGAACAACGCCTGTCAATGCTGTTGCTTATGAGCTGCTGCCAGCGGGCAGACGCCTGACATTTCGCTGCTTTTTACCAGCCAGCCGTCGATGCCATGCAAGCGTAAAACAAAAACAGCATACGCCCCTTCCACGGTGGAAGCGCCGACGACCAATACAGGCTTATCTCTGGGCAGGTCCTTTAGATGATCATGTAAATCAGTAAGTGGCACATTCAGGGCCTCTTTGACCGGTGATTTCCGGAAGTCTTCTGCTGCGCGCACATCCAGCAGGAGGTCCTTGGCGGTTTTGCTTTCCAGAGCCACAACAAAGGAATGATTGTCAGGCACTGCTTTCAGGAACTGGTCAATTCTGGCATGGATCGATGCCGGACCGTCGTGTCCGCCGGCGGCATGACCGGCGGCAGGGCCTTCGTGAGCGTAGACCGGTACTAACGTGAAGGTTAGAAGTAGCATTAGTACCAACAGGAAACGAATTTTCATTGTAAACCCTCCTTGTTTTTGTCGGCATTACTGCCGCTGCTGATGAAAGGCAACAGCCCCCCGCTTAGCGAAATGTAAGACATTACGGCTGCCCGGCTTCCGGTGCTCACCGTCAGGCCTGCGTTTTGGCCGGATGCTGCCTGGGCCGGAAAAGCAGAAAGGCTACAAAGGTCGGATGACCTTTGTAGCCTTTAGCTGTTGCTAATCAACTATGTTATCTATGTTAAAACGATATTTTTATAATGTCTACTGTCCTAAAGTACTATTGATACTGTCTGAAAGTACTATTTCAGCTTTGCCAGCGGATATCCACGGCCAGCTCGCAAAGCATATATTGGCAAAGGCAAGGCTGGGCGGCTGTTTTTAGTACTTACAGGTATCAAAATGGTACTTTAGGACAGTGTCTTGCTGTAATGTAAAAGGATATAATTAATATTACCGGTGGGATAAGTGAATAGGGGCTGATTAGTAAAACTGAAGGCCAGGATTGTTCTTGCGAACACCTGGCCTTATTGTTTGTTCAGACCGCATTCTTTTTGATCAGCGTTGAAAATGGAAGGGGGGCATATACAATCAGAGGCACACAACAAAAAACGGGGGATTCAGCTGTCGCAGAAACGGGCGATAAAAACCGCAGGCTATGATTAAGGCCTTACCAAACAATAAATAAAGGATGATGATTTGATTGAAAAAAATACAGACCCTGGTTGCTTCTTTCCTGTTGCTGCTCGTCGCCAACACTCAGCCAGCTTTGGCGGCAGAAGCGGAAAAAGCCATCTTTACACTGGCTGAGGTTGTTGTTACCGCACCGGCGGTCAGTGAACCCCTGACGGTAGTGACCGACCCGAAAGCACCGCGCCAGCCAGTTCCGGCTGCCGATGGCGGTGGCTATTTAAAAAACATTCCCGGATTCTCGACTGTGCGCAAAGGCGGAACAGCCAGTGATCCGGTACTCAGGGGCCTGGGGGGAACGCGGCTCAATGTGCTGCTTGACGGCACTAATCTGCTGGGGGGCTGCCCAAGCCGGATGGACCCGACCACAGCGTATGTATTCCCCGAGTCTTATGACAGAATTACGGTCATCAAGGGGCCGGAATCGGTACAGTATGGTGGCGGAAATATCGCCGGGACGGTACAGTTTGAACGGTATACGCCGCGCTTGGAAAAGGCAGGAATATACGGCAGCAGCAGCCTGCTGTACGGCAGTTTTGGCAGAAACGACCAGTTGCTGGATGTCACGGCCGGGGATTTCAATGGCTTTGTCCGCATTATTCGCAGCCGCTCTCATTCTGATAATTATAAAGATGGCTCCGGCCAGACCGCTCATTCCTTTTACACCAGAAACAGCCTTACTGCCATTTTGGGCTGGACGCCGGATCATGATACCCGTTGGGAGTTGGCCCTTGATACCAGTGTCGCTGAAGCGGCCTACGCCGACCGCAGTATGGACGGCGCCAGATTTGATAAAAGCGCTTATAGTCTGAAGTATGAGCGCCAGAACCTGTCACCCTATGTTCGCAGCCTGGATTTTAAAGCTTACCTTACTTACGTCGATCATGTTATGGACAACTATTCCCTGCGGCCGGCGCCGGTGATGCCCATGTCCATGAACGTGGACCGTACGACGGCTGGTGGCCGACTGGCGGCCGAACTGGCTGTAGATTCAAAAACGGTGGCAACAGTGGGGCTGGATTATCAGCAAAACAAGCATACCGGCAATATGGTTTCAGGCACTGACTACAAAGCCAAACCCAAGACACCGGATATGACATTTGAAAATTACGGCCTATTCACCGAGTTTAAACGGACTCTGAATACCAGCGACCGTCTTCACGCCGGACTGCGGTTTGACAGTCTGGATGTAACCTACGCCAAGTATCCGGGGCGTACCGATACCGATACAACGCAGGGAGCCTTTTTACGTTATGAACATGATTATGCCAGGGCCCCGTTAACCTCTTATATCGGCGTTGGCCATGCCGAACGGCCGGCCGATTGGTGGGAACGCAGGAAAACCGGTTGGGACGGCCTGTCGCCGGAAAAAAACACGCAGTTGGATACCGGTTTACTGTACCGTGCCGGTAAACTCAATGCCAGTGTCGCATTCTTTTATTCCAATATCGACGATTTTATTCTGGTGACTAATAGTGGCAGCAGCGTGCATAATATTGATGCCGCCTTATATGGCGGTGAGGCTGAGGTTGCGTATAAACTGGCGAAAAACTGGACGGCAGCGGCCACACTGGCAGCCGTTCACGGCCGCAATAAAACAGACAGCGGGCCGCTGGCGCAAATGCCGCCGCTGGAGGGGACGCTGGCACTACGGTATGACAACGACAAGCTTGGTGCCGGTGTCCTATGGCGTGGTGTGAAGGCACAAAACCGCCTGGATGTTGGCAGTGGCAGCGAAATTGGTACCGATATCGGCCCATCTGCCGGCTTTGGCATTCTCTCAGTCAATGCTTCCTACCGCCCCAATAAGGAAGTGTTGTTTACTGCCGGTGTGGATAATATTTTCAACAAAAATTATGCGGAATTTATCAGCCGCACCGGAGAGGCAATCAACAGCCTGGGTATTTCGCAAACGGTACGGGTGAACGAACCTGGCCGTACCATCTGGGTGAAGGCAAGCTATACGTATTAATTTATCAAGCCTGGCCCTGGCGTCCTTTACTATTGCTAATTACATACCACAATTATTTTATTTTGTTATTTCCTGGAAATAATTTAAAATCGAGTTGAGTTTGGGGTTTTGAGTAGGACTGATTATTTCGGTAGAATAAGTAAATTGTTAGAATAAATCAAGCCTGACCCTGCGCACCGGGTGCCTGCCGTCCCTGTGCCAGGCGCTTTAAAAAGCCTTGTTTTTGTGATATCATAATAATTGTAATCGCAAGTTTGCTTAAAGGAGTTGTTGTTTTATGTTAAATAAAAGTGTATTGGAGATTGTAACAGGCCAGGAGGTGCATACAAAATAAGTTAATGTATATACCTCCCAAAAGTTGCCGGTAAATACTTTTGGAGGCTATAAAATTGAGTACAATTGATATGGAAAATATAGGGCTTAGCCAGAGATTTATTACTGAGTCTGCTTTATATCCGGGTTACTATATCGGGCGCATCGTTTCTCAGTACAAAGACCTGTATAAGGCCGCAACCGAGCAGGGTGAGGTTACGGCGGAGATTTCGGGAAAGTTCCGGTTTGACGCCCGAAAAATATCCGACTATCCGGCAGTAGGCGACTTTGTCATGCTTGACCGTCAGGAAAATGACGGTGGGAACGCAATCATCCACCAGGTTCTGACAAGGAAAAGTGCCTTTATCAGGAAGGCGGCAGGCACAGCAAATGCTGAACAGGTTGTAGCCGCAAATATTGATACCGTGTTTATCTGTATGTCCCTGAATAATGATTACAACCTCCGCAGGGTAGAACGTTATCTTGGCATCGCCTGGGATAGTGGGGCCAATCCGGTCATTGTGCTCACTAAAGCGGATTTGTGCGAGCAGCTTGACCACAAGCTGCTGGAACTGGAGACTGTCGCCTGCGAGGTTGAGGTACTTGTTACTTCCAGTTTGACTGCCGGTGGCTGCCTGCCTGTGCGCAAATATCTGCATAACGGCAAAACGATTGCCTTTATCGGCTCCTCCGGTGTTGGGAAGTCAACTCTGATTAATACACTCAGCGGCCGGGACATTCTGCAAACGCACGCTATAGGGGATAATGATAAAGGCAGGCATACCACGACCAGGCGGGAGCTGCTTGTTATTCCGGGCGGTGGTGTTGTTATTGACACACCGGGAATGAGGGAACTCGGGCTCGAAAGCGCCGACCTTGCCAAGGCCTTTGCCGATATTGACGACCTGTCGGCAAGGTGCCGGTTTCATGACTGCACCCATACCCGTGAGCCCGGCTGTGCCGTACAACAGGTCATAAACGACGGTCTGCTGCCGGCTGAGCGGCTTGTCAGCTATATAAAGCTGAAAAAAGAAGCTAAGTATGAGGGCTTGAATGCCAAACAGATTGAAACCGAAAAGCTGAATGCGATGTTCGCAGAACTGGGCGGCATGAAAAATGCACGGGCTCTGCTCAAAGAGAAAAGTAAGAAAAAGCGGCGCTAGTAATCCCTAGACGACATCACAAGCGCCGTTGTATTGCCCAAAGAGCTTTTTAATGGCTAATAGCCAAGGGAAAACCAGCCTTTCTTGAACAAAACAGCAAAAAATCACCAGTTGCACTCATCTTGGCAACTGGTGATTTTTCTTTTATTGTCGGCTTGCCGGTCTGGCAGGTACTTTTATGCCCTGTAATGCCCCGATTTTCGAGAAGCAAAGGGACGTTTATTTTGCTTCTTTGTATTGAAAAAACATCCAATGTCTTGCAGACTATAGATGCTTAGCCCTGCAGGACGCAGGATGCTTTGCTTGGCTGTGGTCTGTTTCGATTAGGTGAATTTCGCAAAAAGAAGAAGACGCGCAGGGGGGGGAGGATGACTATCTACGAAGCAGTGACATTTGCTGTTGCATTTGCCACGCTCATGGTATTGGTCACGACCAAAAAGAAATAGCCGCCCCTGCCCAGATGGCGATTATTTCTTAAAACGTCAAATCGGGCTGACCTGGGTAGGCTGCCTTTGCAGAATATAAAATTCTCCCTGGCAGGAAACAACACCGTCCGGGAGAATTAGTAATTCATAACCCCTCCGACTACCGGCAGCTGCCGGGTGTGTCCGGACGGGAATATCAGCTATAGTCAGATAGCAGCAAAAGGGAAGTGGGCTTATGATTCGCGATGCCAGACCTGAGGATTTAGCGGCTATTCAGGAGATTTACAATGAGGCGATCGTCAATACAACCGCGGTGTATGATTATAAACCGTATACCATGGCTGCCAGGCTGGCCTGGTATGAGGAGAAGAGGAAGGCCGGGCTGCCGGTGCTGGTGTTTGAGGAAAATAATCTGGTGAACGGGTTTGCCACCTTTGGCCCCTTCCGGGCCAAGCCGGCTTATAAATATACCATCGAGCACTCAGTTTACGTCCATAATCAGCACCAGGGCAAGGGTATCGGCACCAGACTGATGCAGGAACTGATCAAACTGGCCAACGCCAAAGGCTATGCGACGATGATTGCCGGCATTGACGCCGGCAACCTCGGCAGCCGGGCCATGCATGAAAAGATGGGCTTTATTTTAGCCGGTACCATTTGCAAGGCCGGTTACAAATTCGGCCGCTGGCTGGATTTGAGCTTGTATCAATACGAACTGGCCGGCCCGGCCAATCCGGTCGAAGAATGAATCAAAACATGAATGCTGTTGGTTACAAATCCTTATGTACTCAAACCCAAAAGAATTAATGCGCGGTAATAGCGCAAACCATTAAAAACCGGCGCGTACCGCAGCAAGAGCAATCAATATAAATCTTGTTGTTCCACTCTGGAAAAATACGGTATAGCCTTTCCGAAGACAAGGAATTTGTTAATTTATTGTAGAATTTATTCGTAAGGAGGTAGGTAGATGAAATGTCTGATTTGTGATAAAGATATGCCGTTTGACTGTACCTGCGCGGATATGGGAAAAAGGATTCAACTTGTCAGAGATGCCAAACAAATGTCTGTTTCTGAGGATTTTTTCAAAGACTTCTCCAAACGAAAACTTATGGTAGATATGGATAAATAGGCACAGACCGTCCGGTTAGGACGGTCTGTGCTTTATGTATCATCCTGATTATCGCTCTGTTTTTCTAAAGGCTTCATTGCCGGTTGAAGTGCCGCTGATAAAGGGGCATGATTATACCGGTATTCATGTTTTTGTTGAATTGCGATAACTGTTAATAGAATGGCTCGCATGACAGACGAGGCAATCAGCATGATAAAAAATGTGTAGTAAAATTGCCAGTTGTATAAACGGAGAATATCAAATTCTGCTAATATTGGAAGAAAGACAAAGGAGTAGCCCACTTCTGTTATAAAGGCCCAGAGTAAAAACTTTTTCCAGGTGTGACCATATTGGTAGACCAGCATGAAGCCTAAGGGCACAATGGTTAAATCATTTAAAAACAGTGCATGTCCCAGTGGTAACGGTTTTACTGAGTAAACCCACAGCGCGGATGAGGCCCCGGCATCATCCAGAATAATCCGGAAAACGGCTATAAATGAGCCAAACAGAAGTATTTGCGTCAGGCGGCTCTTATCCACATATTTCCACCAGATAGCGTAGGCTGCGGTTATGCTGGCAATGACAAACCACCAGCGGATAGTAAAAAGATTGGTCTGCCATTCGGTCAACTGATAACCCCACAACTCCAGTCTGGTTTGATGAATGATGTCAACAATATCCATGGTAACCTCCAATCTAACATTGTTCAAGTTTACCCTGTAGATAGACATTTATTCATGAAGAAAGGGAGACCAGTAAAGGGTTTTTGGAGCGTGGAGCTTATCTATTTGGCCAATTTTAACCGGTATTTTCAAAAAGGGATAACCTAAAAGGGAAGACATTCATTGACTTCAATCAGGTATTTTGGTACAATTTGCGAGGAATTTCTTGCATTTACTTCTTAAAAAGGCCGAAAAGCAAACATAAATGGCTAAGGCAGAATGCTTGAGAATTTATTATGATATCAACACACGGGAATAAAGCGTGGTGTTGGTTGATAATGAGCAGACAAGCTGACATGATATAGGAGGATTCAACCATGAGTAGAGAAAAAATGCTGAACAGAGAATTACTTGTACCTGCTATTAAGAATTTTTGCGCAGTACATTACAAAGATTTTGCAGTCTCAGAGCTGATCCACAAAGGGGTACACCGGCACCGTGTCGACATTAAAGCTGATGGCATGGAGTTTTATGTCGATTTTCATTTCAAAGCCAATGGCAGTACTTCCATTGATATTTCCAGTGGACGCCATCTGGATAAAAAGAAGCAGATTAAAGATGCCATTCTGGCTGATCCTGCTTGTTTGCAAGTATTATGAAAACGACTCTATGCAGGGTTTACCTGCGAAAAGATTTAAGCTATAGGTAATCTGGCTCAGCCAGGAAGCCAGGTTCACTTCTACCAGCAGGATATGTTCAGGAACTAAAACTGGAATTGAGGATAGATTAGCAATACCAATAACACCCGCTGCCACCAGCTTGTCGGCAACCTGCTGGCTTTTGGTCTGGTCTACTGCCATAATTCCCATAATGATATTTTGTTTATGGACAATCGTGTTAATATTGTCGAATGATTCGATTACCAATTGGGAACCGCTGCCAGCAGGCACACCCAGCTTGTCCTTTTCCAGATCACAAACGGCGGCAATATGAATTCCCGGGGGGAAAATGCCACCGGCTGTGAGCAGCGTCAACGCCGGTATGCACGAGCCAATGACTACGGCATTCCAGGTAGCTCTATACCCCAGGATCTGCTCAATCCGCCATATCATGTAGTGAACCTGGTAACCGACCCCTTTGGTGCCGAATTCGCCAAAGTTAGCGAGATCTTTGCGGACAAGCGACGAGGGAACACCCATACGCCGCCCCAGGTCCTCAGAGGTACAGATGATTTTGTCTTCACTACGCAGTTCCAGCAATATGGCATAATATTTTGCTATCCTATTGATAGTGCTTTTTGATATTTCATCTTTATTAAAACGCATGTTGTAAACCTCCTTGATCTAATTTGCACATATGACAAAAAAGTAAAGCCTATTATAGTATACTTCAAAATATTTGGATAATTTGGAGTATTGTGTCTGAAATTATTTTTTGTAGACTAAGAATATAAACCGCCAATAGCAAATAAAAAAACCATCTGAACAGCAAAATATGTTGTCCAGACGGTCGACTATGACTGAAACTACGCTTCATGTGGTAAACTCCACTAATCCGTCAGTTGCGTAATTTTATATGATCTTTTACATTACTTTACCATAGTAAACGGTTTTGGTCAATATTCTGTTTTAGCCGGTAATATTTTTTTAATAGATGCTGCAACAGAATGATGCAGAGATTGAATTGAAAAAAACTGCTATTGACCAAAATATCTATAAAAATGGTGACCAAATATTTTGCAAATGCTATAATTACATTATTTTACCTAATGAGGAGGATTTAACATGTCAATTAAAAACTGGCTTCCTCAGCGATGGCAAGGAAGTTTAAAAATTGGTCATAAAATCATGGCGGCTTTTGGTTTGATTATTGTGTTTATCGTTATGATAAGCCTTTTTACATTTTACACAATTGACCGGCTTAATACTACCTATGAAACGATGGCTGCCGGTAACCAGAAAGTAATAATGAAGTTATTGTCGTTTACATCCCAAATGGCTAACGAATCGGCGACTGTGACCAGGTTCTGCTTTACAGGGGATGAAAAGGATATTACTCTTTATAACAATTATAAACAACGCAGTGATGCCGATTTAACTGAAGTCGAGGGAATCTTGCTTTCCGAAAAAGCAAAAAATTTAGTTGCGTATATTAAAACAGGTAAAAAACAGTATGAAACATTTGCTGCCAAGGCTATTCTGGCTAAACAGGGAGATCATATTTCCCAGCTCAACTCCTATATGCAAGTGGCCGGAGATCCCTATAAAGAAACAATTATGGCCGTGGACGAACTGGTTCGCCTTGTTGAAGCCGATACACAACAGGCGAAAAGTGAATTTGACAAACAGATTATCCAGATTCAGCGCTGGGTATTAGCAGCTAATTGTGTGGCAGCCATTCTGGCAGTCCTGATTGGCATTGCAGTCAATCGCAAAATATCCAAACCGGTAAAAATGGTTGTGCGTAATGCCGCCAGAATCGCAGAGGGCGAATTAGGCACTGAGAATATTCCTTATGTGAGTAATGATGAAATCGGTGAACTGGCCCAGGCTTTTAACAGTATGAAGGGCAACCTGAAAAAAATTATTGAACATATCACCCGGTCGGCTGAACAATTGGTCGCGTCTGCCCAGAATTTAACAGCCACAGCCTATCATTCAGCCACTATTTCCAGTCAGGTAACCGGTCTGGTTACCCAGCTTTCCCAGGATACCCAGGTTCAATTTAAGGAAGCCGGCTATACGGCCCAAACAATGGACAAGATGTCGGCCCAAGCTGCCCATGCGGCGGAACGGGCCGGTGCGGTGAGTGAAATGGCAGCGAAAACTGCCCTGACGGCGCAGGCAGGGAGAAAAACGATGAGTGACCTGACTGTGCAAATGACCGGTATTCAGCAAACCGTAGCAGATTCGGCTGCGGCCGTCGATAAACTGGGAGAGCGATCCAGTGAAATCGGTCAGATTGTTGATACCATTGCCGGCATAGCCTCGCAAACCAATCTGCTGGCCCTTAATGCGGCTATTGAAGCGGCACGGGCCGGCGAGGCCGGGCGCGGCTTTGCTGTTGTGGCCGAAGAGGTGCGCAAGCTGGCTGAAGACTCGCAACATGCGGCTAACCAGATTGCCGGGTTAATCGAAAAAACCCGGACCGACACCAGTCAGGCTGTGGCCGCGATGTATAAGGGCCTTGAACGCGTTCAGGACGGTACTGTTGTTACCGCCGGTGCCGGTAAAGCCTTTGAAGAAATAGTGAGTACCACTAATGGCCTGCTGCAACAAGTAAATGGTGTTGCCGGTTTGATTCAGGAATTGGCCGGAGATAGCAAGGCCATTGTGGTATCTGCTGATACTATTGTTGGTATTAGTAAGAAAACGATGGTTGAACTCGAAACCGTGGCCGGTGTTTCCACCGAGCAGGCCGCATCTGCGCAGGAAATCACGGCTGCTGTTCTGGCGATGGAAAAGCTGGCTGAAGGATTGAACGAATTAGTTGCCAAATTTCGCATGTAAAATGATCCTGACGGCTGCGGCGTAGCAGCCGGGATACTGGATTGAGTGTAAGCCATGCCGGCGGCGGGGCTTACTGTTTAGTAAGTGGTTTTGCCGAATATATCCACCATGTCAGGATCAAAGTGTGTTCTGGAACCACCAACTACCTTTAGTACTGCCTGGCGCGGCGTATTACCCTCCAGGTGGATCAGGCGGTCATAGAAATCGGCGACAGCGATTAAGCGGGCAAATTCGGTGATTTGATATTTGGCCAGTCCCAGGGGTTTTCCCAGCCCGTCAAAGCGTTCGTGATGCTGCAAACTGACTAAGGCTCCGATCATTTCGAGCTGCTGATTATTACGGAGCTTAATAAAACCGTCTAAATGATGATTGCTTTCTTCGTCAAACTCACTCCCCATGCCACAGTCATGGAGAATGGCGCAGGTAGCCAGGCAACTTAGATTTGTAAAATCGTACCCTTTCCTTAAACCCATAGCGACACTTAGCAATGCGGTTCGTAAGCCATGATTAAATAAAACCGGATTTTTTTTCATTTCATCCAAATAGGGATAAATTGCTGTTTTTTCCAGAGCTGCAAATACCACCTGTTCAAGCTGCGAGTGAGTTTCCTCAAAATTGACGGTTTTATATTTTTTCATCTCTGTTAATAATTGACGGGACCGTGAGGCGGCGAGCGAAGAAGACTCCGAAAAAACGGTGTCAAGTGTCCAGTCTTCTGTGTCGCTGACAATATAGACTTCGGGAATATGGAATTTCTTCAGGCAATTTATGTAGGCGGCGGTAAGCGTGATGCCTTTGGCTATTAAAATGAGGCCATTGGCGTTATAAATTGTTTTTGCCGGTATCATACCCGGAATCAGATCATAGGTGGCTGTTTTTTTCATAGAATATCGCCTGCCTTAGGACGGATTGCATGAAAATACGCATCAACAACAACATCCTTAGTTAAAGGCTTTGACAATACGACAGAAGCGCCAAGGGCCCTGCACTCCTTTACCAGTATTTTTTGCCCGCCCAGTGCAGTGGCGACAATAACTCTTACCTTTCTGTCAATGCAGCGTAAAATGCGCAGGGTGGCCACACCGTCCATGTGAGGCATGGTAATATCCATAAAAATTAAATCAGGTTTAAAATCACGGTGCTGCTCCAGGACCTCAATCCCGTTGGCTGCTTCGGCAAATTCCAGCTCTGGTAAGGTTTCCAGCATTTTTATTAAGGTTTTGCGTGATAAAGTAGAATCGTCGGCTATAAGTATGCGCATCAGCTACATCCCTCTCGCTCTTGCTATATAGCATTATAATTAATTATGACATAGCTGTTTGTTTTTCAAGTTATCAATTGATTAACTTCTGATTAAATTCAAGTAAAGTCAGGGGGGCCGCCGTGGGTCAAAAAAATCCGTCAGCTTGCCAGGCTCATGCAGCAGCACATGCCCTGGTAATCTGACGGATTTTTGCAGCGTACACTACCTTTACATTACCATACCTCAGCGTACGCCATATTCACATAAAAGTCTTCCAATTTAGTTTTATGATTTTTCTCCATTGTGGATAGTCCTTCGAATATCTTTTTCTGAGCCGGATCGGCACTGGCATTGGCAAAATCTGCATACATGTTCATGGCTTCTTCTTCGTTTTTCATGGCTAAAGCAATTGCGTCTGCCGGTTTCATGGTGATGGAGAGTTTGGGCTTATCTACTGTCTCCGAAATTTTGTAGTCGGCAGATTCGTGAAAATGCAGGCTGGTACAGTTGCCGGCAAGAAATCCTTCAAGGAGTTTTTGATGCCCTTGTTCTTCAGCGGCCAATTGGCTGAACATTTTTTGAATAACAATGTCGGTTGCTTTTTCAGAAACGCCTTTATAAAACTCATAGGCATCGGCTTCATTGGCTATAGCCAATTTTAATATTGCAACATATTCTTCCTGAGTCATGCGTAACAACCACCTTTTTCCGAATTTAGATAGTATAGTTAAATCTTACCAAAGATAATGTTATTCTATCATGAGGCTTGTTTTTTTAGCAACCGGCTTTTAACAGTAATTCAATTATTTTGCGAATTTAAATCTGGACACCTGGGGCGGCCGGCGGCATATATTCATACCTGGCGCCACATTGACGCCGGTGATTGTGTTCGTGTAAACTGTTGACAGAAATGAGCCGCTCAATCAGGCTGCCAGCTGCATTTTTTCATATCGACACGACCGTCGGCAGTAAATTTCACGCCTTCACCTGCCAGCAGCTGTCGTTGCACATCCTGGCCGCCAAATACAAAACCGGCAGCAAGTCTGCCATCTTTAAAAACCACTCTGTGGCAAGGAACTTTTCCCTGGTACGGATTGTTATGCAACGCATAACCAACCGCCCGGGATGCCCGCCAGCTCCCGGTCATAAAAGCAATTTGTCCATAAGAGGCTACTTTTCCTTCCGGAATCAAACGAACAAGTTCGTAAACCTTATCATTGAAGCTCATTTCATCACCTTGTGCAGTTATTATTTTCTTCCATTATAGCACCTTAGCTAATGAAAGGGGTAAGGAATTTGTGTTGCGAAGCTGGCAGACTCCTGCCGGCGTTAGGCTTGGATAAGGTCTAGTGAGGTTTAAGTGAGGTGAACAGCATGCTCCATAAAAGCCAGCAATATATCCGCAGTGTCCGGCTGCTGCGGGATGAGGTTGCACGGTTTGATGTATTTCCCTTTTGCCTGCCGGCTCTTTGTGATCTGCGGGAACTGGAGTTTCATCCCCAGGTGACTTTTATTGTCGGCGAAAATGGAACCGGCAAGTCTACCCTGCTTGAGGCCGTCGCAGTGGCCTGGGGGTTTAATGCCGAGGGCGGAACCGTTAATTTTAATTTTGCTACCCAGGCTTCTCATTCCGAGCTCCATGAATACATACGGTTAGTCAAGGGAACCAAGCGCCCCAAAGATGGTTTTTTTCTTCGGGCCGAAAGCTTTTACAATGTAGCGACGACGATTGAACAGCTTGATTCGGCAGGCGGGGCGGGTGCCCGCATCATTGGCGCCTATGGTGGAACTTCGCTGCATCAGATGTCGCATGGTGAATCTTTTTTTGCGGTTTTTCAGAACAGACTAGGCGGTAATGGGCTGTACATACTGGATGAACCGGAAGCTGCACTATCCCCGGTGCGGCAAATGGCACTGCTTACGCGTATTCACGAACTGGTTCAGCAGAATTCGCAGCTCATTATTGCCACTCATTCGCCGATTATTATGGCTTATCCCTACAGTCAGATTATACAGCTCACAGAGACCGGTTTTTGCTCTGTGGCATACGAACAAACCGAACATTATCTAATTATGAAAGAATTTACGAATAATCGTGGTAAAATGCTCAAGATCTTGTTGGAAGATAAGTGATAAAAAGACTTCCGGGTTATTGCCGGAAGTCTTTTATCATTCTACCAGGGCCTTAATCGTCTTTCAGTTTGGCAATGCCTGTAAATGTTTTTAGTTTCCGATAAAGCACAGTCCGGCAAATGCCGAGACGGTTGGCAGCTTCGCCTGTCCGGAAGTTACAGGCTTTTAAAATGCTGAAAATATACTGCTCCTCAAACTGATGCATAGCTTGTTTCAATGAGCCCTGGATTTCGTTGCTTATCGCATGCTGGGACTGCTTCAGTTGCCGGCCGGCAGCTGACAAGGTTACCGGAATCTGAGCCTGATTGTCCTGCAGGCCCAAAACAATGTATTTTTCTACAGCATTACGCAGCTCTCTTACATTTCCCGGCCAGTCATAGCTCTGGAAGGCGGCCAGCACACCACTGTCCAAGGCGATATTAAAATTATATTTTGCATTAAACTTTTTTATAAAGTGCAGAGTAAGCATGGCTATGTCTTCCGGTCTTTCCCGCAACGGCGGCAGCACTAAATCCACGACATGCAGGCGATAATAGAGATCTTTACGGAAGGTTCCTTCTTCTGTCATCTGCTTTAAATTTTTATTTGTCGCAGCAATCAGCCTAAAATCGCTGGTGAGATTGCTGCAACTGCCTAATCTGCGGATTTCTCCTGACTCCAGCACCCGCAGCAATTTGGACTGCAAAGGCAGGGGCAGTTCGGCAATTTCATCCAGGAATAGAGTTCCACCGTCGGCAGCCTCAATTAAGCCGATATTGCCCTGGGTATTAGCGCCGGTGAAGGCGCCTTTAGTGTAGCCAAAAAGCTCGGCTTCGGCCAGTGATTCCGACAGCGCCGCACAGTTCACAGCCATAAAGGCGCCGCCGGCGCGGTTGCTCTGGCGGTGAATGTACCGGGCCAGAACCTCTTTGCCTGTGCCGGATTCGCCGTAAAGGATAGCTGGGCTGTCTAATCTGGCTAGAATGGCAGCCTGCTTCAATATATTTTTCATACTGCTGCTTTCAGCAACAATATCCTCATCCCCGGCACTTGTGCCGGCAAGATGGATGTTAGGTTTCGGGGCCGGGCTGCTTCTTACGTTCAGACCGGCCCGGGGATTTTTCCTGATGGTTGAGGGTGAGACACAGGTTGTTACCAGATAAAGTAATTCTCCGGTTGGATTAAAAACAGGCCGGCTGACTGCATGTGTTTCAATTTTAAATTTCGTTTTAACCAAGCCCTGTTCGATGCATTTATTTTTGGCGGCACGTAAGGTATAAGAAGTGTTGAGTGTACCGTTATGTATAAGTTCGCCAAGATTAAGATTCAATAACTGTTCCATCGGTACGCCGACCGTTAAGGCGGCTTCGGTGTTGGCAATAAGCAGATTCCCACTCTGATCGGTTACGAAGATGATTTTGGGTTTGGGAAATGCTGATGTTCTTTCATACCCCGGCTGGATTGAGGTGATTGAATTTTGAGGCATAAGAAACCTCCCCTCCAAAACAAATTGTAAATGTAGTTTTTCTTATAGTACGACGTTGTATAGACAAATACCTCCTATAAATTCAAATAATTTTGAATTTATAGGAGGTATTTGTCTTTGCGAATATTCAATAATAATAGATAAATATGTCGTAGGATATTAAAAATTTTGTCGCAATAGGCGAAAAAATGTGATATATAGTTAGAACATGCTTTCAAATGAGATTTCTGGTTTGAATGATCTTAGAGGGGGCCTCGCCGTATAGAGAATGGAGCTGCTTGCTATAATAAACCAAAGCCTATTGCTGTGTGCATTCTTAAAAATTGTATTAGTTGCTGTTCATGCCGCTAATAGCAGGAATTCATAATTCTATGACGAATTTACATATAAGCTGATACGGACAAGCAGACAACCAGATGAGAGAAGTTGATGGACAGGTGTTACAAAAAAACAGTGCAATTCCGTTATATATTCAACTGGCGAAAATAGTGCGCGACGATATTGTAAGCGGGGTATATAAAGAGGGCGATCTCATACCATCGGAAGCACAGATGGCTCATAAGTATCAAATTACCAGAACCACAATCCGCCGGGCTATTGCTGATCTTGTCAACGAAGGTTTACTAAGCCAGGTACATGGCAAAGGTACCTATGTGTGTTTTAAAGAGGTAACTTATAATGTCTGGAACTTCGGTGGTTTTACCGACTATATTTCCAGCCGGGCTGAAACCCCGCATTCCATAGTATTGCGGAAAGACATCATTACTGTTGATAATAAAAAATATTTGGCTCTGGACAGAATCAGGGGAGTAAAACAAGGGGAAAAGATTGTTTTTTTGACAATTGACTACTCGCAGATTCCCCTGGCCTTATTTCCCGGACTGGATCGCTACGATTTTACTGATATTTCCCTCTATCATCTTATGCGAACTGAATATCATATTTTTCCTAAACGGGCGGAGTTGTCAATGAATGCCATGTTAGGTGATCCGGTTATGAAAGAAACCTTTAACCTAAAAAAGAATATTCCCCTGTTGCTGGCTTCTGGTCAGATCTATGACCGGGGAAACCGTGAAATTGAAAGGTTGCAGGTGGTTTACGGACCTAATATGCAATTTAAAGTTGTTGCCAATATGGAAGTATAACAGGTTGTTGAACAGG
Organism: Bacillota bacterium; assembly: GCA_023388195.1. GTDB lineage: Bacteria > Bacillota > Negativicutes > Sporomusales > Sporomusaceae > Sporomusa. Next base: position 372 of record JAEWGR010000011.1, on the reverse strand, counting down.
CCTTAATGCGGTGGATCACCGGCTAAGGGATAAAATGAACAATGTCGAAGAATTTATGGGAGGGGAAGAGGATTCGATGAACAAAAAGGGATTTTTGCGAAAAGCAATGGTAACCCTGCTGGCCGGGGTTATGGCTGTGGGGGCGGCCGGCTGTGGTTTGAAGTCAAGCCAGCCGGAAGCGGGAAAAGAGTCCAAAACACTGGTAGTGGTCAACTGGAAAGATTATGGTTCCGACAAAGCGGAGGTTGTTAAGCAATTTGAAGACAAATATAATTGCAAAGTAGTGCATATTTATATGTCTTCGGAAGAGGAATTATTAACAAAACTGAGAACCGACGGCGTGGGCAAAATTGACGTAGTTTTACCTAATGC
>JAEWGR010000175.1 GCA_023388195.1 Bacillota bacterium | reverse complement strand
GTTACATACAGCAGATTATTATAGTGAGTCACCATCTGCACCTCCAACCTTTTTCTTAGTTGTAATCATAGAAGCCTTTGCCTGTTTTACGGCCTAAATAACCGGCCTGAACCATCTTTTTCAAGAGCGGGCAGGGGCGATATTTGGGATCGCCGTAGCCATTATACAAAACCTCCATAATGGACAAAACAGTATCATTACCAATCAAATCGGCTAAGGCCAGCGGCCCCATCGGATGGTTAAAACCCAGTTTGGCTACCTGATCAATATCTTCGGCAGAGGCAACTCCTTCCATCAAGGTGCAGATCGCCTCATTAATCATAGGTATCATAATCCGATTGCCCACAAAACCGGGATAATCTTCAACCTTTACCGGGTTTTTGCCTATTTTTTCAGTCAGCGTCCTGACGGCAGTAAAGGTTTCCTCGCTGGTAGCCAAACCGCTGATGATCTCAACAAGCTTCATGATCGTAGCCGGATTAAAAAAATGCATGCCAATCACTTTTTCAGCCCGTTTGGTAAAGGCACCGATCGCCGTTATTGGCAGCGAAGAGGTATTGCTGGCCAAAATAGTGTGCTTAGGGCAGAGCCTGTCCAGCAGTTCAAAAACTTCACGCTTAATGCCGGCATTCTCCACAGCCGCCTCAATAACCAAATCCACCTGGCAGACTGAGGTATCCAGTGCGGAAGCTCCCCGGATGCAGCCCCTAGCAGCAGTTTGCTCTTCCGGATTCAGCATACCTTTTTCCACCAGTTTTTTCAAGTTCCGTTCAATTTTGGCGATACCCTGCTGTACAAGTTCAGGCTTGATATCCTGCAAAACAACAACAATACCGTTTTGAGCCATAACCTGGGCAATCCCGCAGCCCATTTGACCGGCACCGATAATAAGCACTTTATTTATTTCCATAATAATTCCCCTCCTCTGTGGTTTTGCGTCTTTTTTATCCTGCCTGTTTTACTTGCCTGAGCTCGGCAATTAAAGCCGGCAGTACCTCTGCTACATCGCCCACAATACCAAAATCAGCAACCTTAAAAATAGGCGCATCGGCGTCTTTATTAATGGCAATCACAATGTCTGATGAGGACATACCGGCCACATGCTGAATAGCGCCGGAGATACCGCAGGCAAAATATACTTTAGGGCCGACAGTCTTACCGGTTTGCCCGACCTGATGGAAATGAGGTTTCCAGCCGGCATCGATGACCGCTCTTGACGCTCCAACCGCCCCGCCCAGAACATTGGCCAGCTCTTCAATCAGCGTAAAATTCTCCGGCTTGCCCAGACCGCGGCCGCCGGCTACAATAATCTCGGCTTCTTCCAAATTGCAGGACGTGGTGCACACCTTAACAATTTCAATAAGCTTTGTCCGGATATCCTGACTTTGCACACGGCTGGTCACCCGCACCAGCTCGCCGGTACGGGAAAAATCCGGCTGCGGGCGCTTAAATACTTTGGGCCGGACGGTCCCCATCTGCGGCCGGTGTTCAGGACACAGGATAGTAGCCATAATATTGCCGCCAAAGGCCGGCCGGGTCCAGGCAATAAGACCGGTCTGCTCATCCAGGCCAAGATTAGTGCAATCGGCTGTTAAACCGGTCCCCACCCGGCAAGCCACCCGTGGACCTAAATCCCGGCCGTCATTTGTCGCGCCGATAAGAATAACAGCCGGTTTGTACTCCTTAATCAGTTCAGTAAACACGGCCGTATAACCATCCGTGCTATAGCTCTGGAAGGCAGTGCCCTCAACCAGATATACCGTATCGGCGCCACTGGCAAATACGCCGGCCGCCAGGTGCTCCACCTTATCACCAATCAACACGCCGGCCAGCTTCTGCCCCATGGCAGCCGCCAGTTTCCGGCCTTCCCCCAACAACTCGTGACTGACATTCCGGGTCTGTCCGTCTACCTGTTCTATAAATACCCAGACATCTTTATAGGCGTCTTTATCCATAGCAACAGCAACCGGACCTGCTTCTCTAACAATAGCCTGTACAGGGCATGTATCAACACACGCCCCGCATAGCGTGCACGCAGCAGTTATTGTGGCCTTATCCGCCTCCATAACCATTGCGCCGAAGGGGCAGGTATTTATGCACGCACTGCAACCAACACACTCTTCTTTTATTACCTTGACTGCCATGTCTATTGCCTCCGTTATACAATCTTTGCTGCTATTAGCTTTTTCGTCAATAATGCCGCCGCTGCCCGGGGGCTGTCAGCCTGAATAATCTCGCCTTGCACCCGCTGGGGCGGGGTAAAAATCCGCCTGACCTGGGTGGGCGAGCCGGTAAGGCCAAGTTGAACCGGATTAACAGCCAGTTCACCGGCTGTCCAGACTGGAATTTGCTTGCGGTTAGCCTTCATCGTGCCTTTAACCGTCGGCAAACGGGGCTCGTTAATGGACTTAAGCACTGTGAGCAATACCGGGGTTTGGGCTGCGATGATCTCATACCCCTCTTCCTGTTCCCGTTCCACCCGTACGCATTGACCTTCGATTTCAATTTTGGCAACACAGGTAATCTGGGCTATGCCCAGGTGTTCAGCCATCTCCGGCCCCACCTGGGCTGTATCGCCGTCAATGGCTTGCTTGCCGCAGATAATCATATCCGGCAGACCCAGCTTTTTAACAGCAGCAGCCAGGGTGTAGCTTGTTGCCAGTGTATCGGCACCGCCAAAAGCCCGGTCACTGACCAAAACAGCCTCATCAGCCCCCATAGCCAGGCACTCCTTGAGTGCTTCCCCGGCCTGAGGCGGCCCCATGGAAATCACCGTGACCCTGCCGCCATGTTTCTCTTTGAGCTGCAGCGCAGCCTCTACCGCATTTTTATCAAACGGATTAACAATACTCGGTACCCCCTGACGAATCAGTGTATTCGTCACCGGATCAATCTTTACTTCCGTTGTATCAGGCACCTGCTTGACACAAACAACAATTTCCATGTCTTGTGACCTCCTGGTATGATACTCGCTATTTATATTAACGCAATAGGCTGCCGGCAATAACCATCCGTTGCACCTGATTTGTTCCCTCATAAATCTGAGTGATTTTTGCATCCCGCATCAGCCGCTCTACCGGATACTCCCGGCTATAGCCATAACCGCCAAAAATCTGTACGGCATCGGTGCTGACCGCCATCGCCACATCGGATGCATACAGCTTCGCCATCGCCGCCTCTTTGGAGTAGGGGAGCCCCTGATCTTTTAAATAGGCTGCACGATAAACAAGCAAGCGGGCTGCATCCACTTTTGTTGCCATATCTGCCAGCATAAAGGCGATGGCCTGGTTCGCTGCAATGGGCTGGCCAAACTGGACCCGCTCTTTGGCATACTTTACCGCATGCTCAACAGCGGCCTGGGCAATCCCTAACGCCTGGGCGGCCACACCAATCCGGCCGCCGTCAAGTGTGGCCATCGCAATTTTAAAACCCTCACCCTCTTTGCCCAGCAAATTCTCTCTGGGTACTTTCACATCCTGAAAAATAAGTTCATTAGTCAGAGAAGAATGGATACCCATTTTATGTTCTTTTTTGCCAAACGTAAAACCCGCCATACCTTTCTCCAGAATAAAGGCGGAAATTCCTTTAACCCCTTTTGTTTTATCAGTCATGGCAAATACGATATAAATCTCGGCCTCACCGGCATTCGTAATGAATATTTTGCTGCCGTTCAGCACATAATGGTCGCCGGCGGCAATAGCCACAGTCTGCTGGGAAGCGGCATCGGTGCCCGCATTGGGTTCAGTCAGGCCAAAAGCCCCCTGCTTTACGCCCTCTGCCAGCGGCACCAGATATTTTTGTTTTTGCTCTTCGGTGCCAAAAGCAAAGATAGGCCAGGCGCACAGGGAGACCGTGGCCGATAAGGTAATACCCACACCGGCATCAACCCGCGATAATTCTTCCACCGCTAAAATATAGCTGAGAACATCGGCCTCTGCACCGCCATACTGCTCAGGAAAACAAATACCGGCCAGGCCCATTTCGCCCATAGCATCGGCAATTTCCCGGGAAAACTCTTCCTTTTCATCACGTTCGGCCGCACCTGGAGCCACTTCTTTTTCGGCAAACTCCCGGACTAATTTCTGCATCGTCTTTTGCTCGTCAGTAAGTTGAAATTGCATACTTTTCATCTCCTAATATAATAGTAGGCTATTTACATCCTCTTACCTCTAACGTTGCAAAAATCATGCCAGCCAAATAACAAAGGGAAAACGTTAAGGAAATCACATAAAGAAAATAGTCTTGATGAAAAACATCATCAAGACTATCCACAATATGACTAAACACACGAATTAACTCTGATGATTATTGTCATCTACTCAGATGCAATACAGCATCTTTTTTTTGAAAAGAAACCTGTCGGCTGCTATAAAAACTGTTCAAGAAAAATGCAGATCAGCAGGCCGTCCACCATGCCATTGAGCAGCAGGTACCGCAGCAGCGGCGGTAAATTATTAAACACCGCCTGCGGCAAAAACATTACCCCGACCCCTACCATAAGTGCGACCCCCGCTATAACCATTTCCCGGTTAGTTAGCTCCACTTTGGCAAACTCTTTTATGCCCATACCCAGAATCAAACAAAAAACAACAAACATGACCGCGTTGCCGACAGCAGGCGGTATGGCGGCGAAAAATACGCCCACCTGCGGGAAAATCCCCAGTATCGTAATTAACAACGCACCGGCAATAAACGGCTTTCTTGCTGCCACACCGGTCATCGATGTAAAGCCAATCGCCGACGCATAGGGAATAAAGCCAATCACCGCCCCCAGGCCGGCAAACATGTCCGAGAGGCCGGTAAAAACCGCGCCGCGATTGAACACTGCCGGCGTAAGCGGTTCGCCCGTCACTGCGCTCATCCCTAAAATACTGGCAACTAAATTGGAGAAAAGCAACAAAGCCGCTATAACACAGGCGAGAATAACCCCGCTATCAAAAGTGGGGGCCCCCCACACAAACAGTTCCGGACTGGCGGGCAATTGATTGTTATATTGGTTTATCTGCGGGGAAAGGCCCAGGAGGAAAGCCGCAATCCACCCAAAGCCAACGCCAAGAAGGACGGCTATGCTCTGGATAAACCCCTTGCTTTTCAAAGTGATCACCATGATCAAACCGCTTGTAAGGACAAAAGTAAATACACTGGCGAAATCCACCATCTGCTTGGCACTGTGCAAGCCCAGCATGCCTTTGATCATGGCCGGACTGAGCTGCAGGCACATCAGCACAAGAAAAACACCATTTACCAGCGGGCTAAAAACCCTGGCAACCATTCCGGCCATACCGGTTATACCAATTAGGATACACACGATCCCGGCGACGATAAAGCCCATTTCAATATCGGTCCGCAGCACAGCCAGACTTTTTCCCAAACTTGGTGCCGCCGTAGCCAACGTAATGAGTACACCATACCACAACCCTGCCGGTCCTTCCATAATCGGAAACCGGTGGCCCCACACGACCTGGAGTATGGATACGATTCCACACAGAATAAACGTCCTTTGTACAAGGCTGGCCAAGCCCTGCTGGTCAAGCCCGAGGTATCCGCCCACGATGACTGGCAGAATCGCAGCATTAGCCAGAAAATAGGTCAAATGCTGGATACTATAAGAAATCATCTCCCGCAGGGGAAGGTTATCCTGTAAACCATATCTCAGCCCGGATGGCGGCGGCACGTTACTGCTTTCGAGGCCCATATGTTGTCCTCCTAACGATTGGTCGCCTGTTCAGACCATATAACAACCATGTTATATATATTGCAATAACCTAAATCAGGCCCTGCCGCCGGCATGAATTCCGCAGGCGACAGGGCCCGGAGCATAGTTTTATCCCAGGTATACAGTACCAATATTCTGACTGGCAGTTAATTCGACTGTCACTGTGATCTTATTAAACCCGCTCATCTCAAGCTCAAGAGAATACAGACCACTGTTAACAGGCAGGTTGTCAATTTTGAAGTCACCAAAATTATCAGAAACCACCTCGGAGATCTTGTTCCCGTCCGCAAACAAGCTGATCCGGACCCCTTCGGCACAATCAATAACACCGCTGTTATTTACCGCTACACTGCCGGCAATAAAACATTTATTAAACCGGTACAGATTCTTGTAATATACACGGGGCTGCGTATTGTACTCAGGCTGTAAAACCTCTAAATTCTCGGCCTGACAGATACGGCTCATGTCAGCGTCTTCCACATATTCCACCCGGAGCGCGCCGGTCGGACAGGCTTGCGCACAACGCGGCTTTTTCCAACCCTGATCAAGCAGGTGGGCGCAAAAAGTACACTTTTGCGGAACCGCCTGTTCTTCGTTCCACCAGATCGCCTGATACGGGCAGGCCTTAACAAGCTCAGGCCGGCCTTGGGCCTTATCGGGGTCAATAATAACCACACCGTCGGGACGTTTGGTAATACTGCCGCCGGCAGCCTTAATACATGGGGCTTGCCGGCAATGCATACAGGTAGTCGGCCGGTAGGCCACATCAATGAGCGGGTATTGCCCCCGTTCTGTGCGCATAATGTTTATCCAGCGCTGGCCATGCCGGGGCTGGGGCCGGGTGTATCCCGGCCAGTCATTATCCACATGCTCATCTTTGCAGGCCAAGAAACAATTATTGCAGTCCACACATTTTTCCACATCAATAATCAAATGCCACTGTTTCACGACACACTCTCCTCGCCGCCCCATTTGCCAATCTCAACAAGGCAGGAATTAGCCGCCATGGCATGGGACCGTTTAATCATCATCCGGCTTGGTGTCAATAGATTGATGCAGCCGCCGATATCAGGCGATTGTCCCGGTTCTCCCACCGGCTTATAGACGGCCGAGGATTCGTAGGAATGTACGGTTCCCGGCGGAATGCGCTCCGTCAATTGCGCGGCGCAGATAACAGCTCCCCGGTCATTGAATACCTTAACCAACTCGTTTTCGTTAATGCCCCGGGCGGCGGCGTCACGGGCATTGATTCTTACAATCCAGTAATAATGCCCGTTGATCAGCACCCGGTGATCCTTAATATCGTTGATGGTGCTGTCTTTGCCGTCACTTTGCGTATGGAAGGTAAACTTGGGGTGCGGCGATATGAGCTGCAGCGGGTATTTGGCATACAGCTCCGGCGAATGCGGCCCTTCCCAGGCAGGGATGTATTTCATAATTGGCGGCCGGTCAGGGTCATTAGGATCAAACCGTTTCAGGCTGGAAGATTCAAACTCGATTTTTCCGGACTGGGTCTGGAGTCCCATCCGGTATTCGCCGGTATAGTCAGCCGGAGCCGGAAACGGCTCTGGCGTATCTTTCGCCCGGCCTTCGGCATACCAGCGGAAGGATACCGGATCACGACGGTTCTCAGGCAGCGGCGGAATCACATAATAGCCTTTTTTCAGGAACTTTTTCCAGGAAAGCCGGTTGGGCAGGTCGGTGCCGTCAAATAAGCGCTTACACCATTCCAGTTCAGTGGAGCCTTCTGAGTAAACCGACCCCAGTCCCAGCCGTTTGGAAAGTTCCAGAAAGATTTCGATATCAGACTTGGATTCCCCCAGTGGTTCGATGCACTTATGCTGCAGCACAGCCACCCGGTGGTTGACCTGGGTAAATGAATGGTAAATATAGCCGCCGCAGTTGGCGAATTCGCTGATATCCCAACGCTCAAAATTAGTGCAGGCCGGCAGGATAACATCGGCAAACTGGGCTTCGCCCTCAAACCAGATTGACTGGTTAACAACAAATTCCAGGCCATCTGACCGGTACATATTCACATAGCGGTTTGTATCCACCATTGTGCCGATATGGGAGCCGCCATATTTATAGTACATTTTTACGGGGGAATGGCCAGGTGACGGATATTTTATCGGAAAGAACTGCCCTTCGATCGTTTTGCCATCAGATGACCAGCCTTCGCAATGACCCTCCATAATAGCTTCCGGTATCTTGAGACGCGGCACACCCTGATTGACCGTATTCATGGTAACGATATTGGGCATCCGCTGATACAGATTAAGGAAATTGCCTGTCGCAAACAAATCACCGGAAAAACCACCTTCGGCATAACCGGGGAAATAGAAACGGGTATCAACCGGCGTACCCTGCTGCATGCCGCCCATATTGACGCCCGGCTTGCCCAGTCCCTGCATAGCCATCAGACATACCATGCCTCGGGCCCAGTCGGTGCCGGTGGCGGTGCGGCAGGCGCCGCCGAAGCCAATGATCCCGCCGGCCGCCAGATAGGTTTTCTTACGGCCCCACTCCCGGGCCAGAGCTCTGATATCCTTAGCCGGTATGCCGGTTTCCGACTCCTGCCATTCCGGTGTTTTCGGCACCCCATCCTCCCGGCCCAGAACATAGTCCTGCCATTTTTCAAAACCGGTGGTGCGCTCAGCCACATAGTCTTTGTCATAGAGGTTTTCCGTCATCCACACATAGGCAATCGCCAGCACCATCGCACTGTCGGTACCCGGCCTGGGTGCCAGCCACTTACCGCCCATCAGCCCGGCCGTATGATTGTAATAGGGGTCAATATGGACAATCTTGATGCCCAGTTCCTTGAGCCACTGGCGGCGTACGGTCCCTTCCTGGGCGCCATAGACACCGCTGGTGGATTCGGGGTCACTGGACCAGAAGACAATCATTTCACAGTTTTGGAGACAGTCTTCCACCAGATTGTAGGTTTCGGAACCGCCATTGCGGGCACTTTGCCCCCAGTGATGGGTTGCCCCCCAGAACCAGCCTTCCCAGCTGTCAGGGTTATGCACAACCGGCGTCCAGCCGATAGCATTAAAAAATCTCAGCCTGGCACTCAGCCAATAGCCCAATGCGCCCCAGGTATGGTGAGAGCCGCTGCCGTTCATAATGGCCCCTGGGCCATGATCCTTTTTTACCCGCTTAATCTCGTTAACCACGATGGTCAGCGCTTCATCCCAGCTAATCCGTTCATAGCCGGATATGCCCCGGTTTTGCGGGTTTCTCTCGCCATTGGGATCAAAGTCCACCCGTTTCATCGGATACAGCAGGCGATCTGGCGAATAAATCATTGATTTCCAGGCTAAGGTATGGGGGTTAACGGTAGTTTTTTTAGGCGGGGAAAAGGTTTTGCCTCTGGCGGTCACTACCCAGGGATCGGCATCCTCCTCTTCAAAATCAATCGGGGTGATACGGATGATTTTGCCTTCTTTAACATAGACAAAAACGGGCCCGCCGTTAGTATTGCTGGTGTAGCGCTTAACACCCTTCCCCATATCCACGCCATATTCAGGGTCAATATTCATAGTCATATTCAAGGTTTCAGCAAACCAGAGTGTCAGTTCATCCGGGCCTTGCATGTCAATTTGGAAATGCTTGGCCGCACTGATAAATTCCAGCTGTGTCCTGGCAGGGCTCATTAGCCTCACCGCCGTCTCGGCATCCTCGAAGATCATAGCAATATCAGGGTTGTCATGGATACCGGCCTGGGAAGAGACCTTACCGCCCTGGAAAATAAAATACCGGCCCTGTGAGTTATCCCGCAGTTTGATCTGGGCAATCAGATTTTTTTCCTGCAGCCGCCGGGCAAAGGTTTTTGTGCGTATTGCTGTCATCTTCAGGATTTTTTCCAATCCGAAGAGGATAACAGAAAATTGCGTACTTTCAAATGCCATCTTACTCTTCTCCTTTCCCAACAATGTCTGTCATTTCCAACCTAATCATACCCTACGCTTTTTATTAGGGGAAATACCGTGTATGTCTAAGCTTATAACAAAAAAGTATTACGCTCGGCAGCCACACATATTTTTGCCAAAAGAACTTCCCCTTGGCCCCCAATCATTTTATACTACTGTTATAGAGTAAATTCGCCGGGAGGTACTATGGAAATCCAGTTGTTACGTGAATTCACCTGCCTTGCAGAGCATTTGAACTTTAGTACCGCTGCCAAACAGCTTTTTATTGCGCAGCCTGTTCTCAGCCGGCATATCGCCGATTTGGAATACGCCCTGGGAGTGCAGTTATTTGCCCGGAATAAGCAAAGTGTCCAGCTGACACCAATCGGCGCCGTGGTACTGGCGGAGACGAAGTCCATCCTGGCCCGCTATGATGAAGGCATCCAACGAATCCGGCTGGCCGTTGCCGGGTTTGCCGGTCAGTTAAAAATCGGTTTTTTAGGCGCACCTGTTAAAACGTTTTTTCCGGCGCTGATCTCGCGCTTTCGCAGTACTTATCCCCATGTCGATTTACAATTAAACCAGTTGAACCTGGGGG
>JAEWGR010000156.1 GCA_023388195.1 Bacillota bacterium | reverse complement strand
TTCTTACAAATACGGGTCTGTGCGGACTACGGTAAGCTCCTTGCCATTGCTGTCATACAAGTGGGTAGCACAGGCCAGGCAGGGGTCGAAGGAATGAAGAACCCGCAGTATTTCAAGCGGTTTATCGGCAATCTTGACCTTAGTATCGATCATGCTTGATTCATAGGCGCCATAGCCGGCTTTGCTGTCACGGGGACAAGCGTTCCAGGTAGAAGGTACAACAGCCTGATAATTGTCAATCTTACCGTTTTTAATAGTGACCCAGTGACTGAGACCGCCGCGGGGCGCTTCGTGCAGGCCAACCCCTTTTGCCTCTTTGGGCCAGGTGGCAGGGTCCCAGGTAGCGCTGTTCGCCACAGTTGTGTCACCGGCTTTAATGCTGTTGATCAGCTTATCGAAGAAATACTTGCTTATATAGGCATTTAACTGGGCATCTAAACCGCGGACTGCAGTCCGGCCGACAGTAGTTGGCATCCATTTTTCCGGCGGCAGATTCAACAATTTCGATACAGCCTCAATTTGATCAACAATCATTTGCTCCGCCCAGGTCGGCTGCTGAATAATACCTTGTTTAATTTTAGTATATATAACAATATATTTGGCTAAAGGACCTACCTCAGCCATCTTCCCATTCCATTTGGGGGTTTTAATCCAGGAATACTTCCCGTCTTCATCAAGATATTTCCAATTCGTCTTGGTCCCTTCTTTAGGCCCGGTATACTGGGGACTGGTAACCCCGCTCCATGGATGCAGGTCTTTACCGGCCTCCGGATAGCTATACCAGGAATGCTCCACACCCTCGGCCAACACATTGGGATCGCTTAAATCTTTGCCTTCCAGCGGATAGAATGTAGCCTTAGCTACCCCCTGGCCAAAATTTTCAACAACGCCGTTCGATTTAATCAGCAAATTCTTAAAGTAGTCGCCATTGGAAGTGCCGGTGTAGCGCTCATCCGGGAAATCGCCAAATGACAATACCCGCTGTCCTGCCAAACCACCGCCGTCGACAAAACCGGCCTTAACAAACAGGTCGCCAATAGCCAGCACATCAGGCACATAAAAATTATTAATCAGGTCGATACTCAGATTAACAGAGGAATCCACCACAGCCAAACGCTCGGTATTGATCGGCGCATTCATATCATTCATAGAGATGGAACAGGGCATGCCGCCGACAATATAATGCGGATGGGGGTTTTTTCCGCCGAAAATAACATGGGGGATAACAATCTCACGCTGACGGTCAAGCATATTCAGATAATGAGCGACAGCCATAAGGTGCGCCTCAGGCGGTAAGACATCATAGTCCGGATGATCCCAGTAATGACCGGCAAATATACCTAACTGCCCACTTTCCACAACCTTCTTGATCCGGTTTTGGATTTCTTTAAAATAGGCGGTAGTGGCTTTAGGAAATTCTTTAGGATAAGCATGGGTATCAAAACCAACAGGACCCGAAAACTTCAGGCTGTATTTATCCAAAACCGTATTCTGGATGGCCGCAGCCGCGGCCGGGTCGGCTTTGAGCGCCGCAACCGGGCTTACCCAGTCTAAGGCGTGCAGATGATAAAAATGGACAGTATGATCATGCACCGTCTGCGAGGCAGCCATGATATTGCGGATATAATTAGCATTTTTCGGTATTTCAATCCCCAGTGCGTCTTCAACCGCCCGTAAGCAGCCTAAGGCATGCACGGTAGTACATACGCCGCAAATACGCTGAGCAAACATCCAGGCGTCCCGCGGATCGCGGTTTTTTACGATCAGTTCAATCCCCCGCCAGGCAGTGCCGCTTGACAGTGCGTCTTCCACTTTGCCTGTAGCTTCATCAACCTTTATTTCAATCCGCAGGTGGCCCTCAATCCGGTTTATCGGGTCAACAACTATACGTTTCATCTAAGCCCTTCCTCCCCTTGTCCGCTATTCATTATCCTTATCGTGTTCAGGCTTATGTTCTGCCGTAATGTCTTCGGATTTTTCCGCTTTTGCCGCATGCATCTTATGCTGAACATAGGAAGCTACACCATGTGCTACCACACCGGCAGTAGTCACCCCGGCCAGGACAGCACCAACCTTGTCGGCATTGGCAATGGTATTGGGTACAGGAATATTGGGCAGCCGCTCATAAAACGGGTCATTATCCCAGAAATTGTTGGCGGCGCAGGCCACACAGGGCGCACCCGACTGGATAGGGTAGCTCATACCGTTCCACCAGCGCATATTGCCGCAGGAATTATAGGCTTCCGGCCCCCGGCAGCCCACCTTATACAAACACCAGCCAGCCTTGCTGGCTATATCGTCAAATTTCTCGACAAACATACCGGAGTCAAAAAACGGACGCCGATAACAGGTGTCATGAATCCGGTTGCCAAAAAATTGCTTCGGCCGCCCCTGATTATCAACAGGCGGCAATTGGCCGAATAAGACATAATGCATGATCGTGCCTGTCAGTACTTCGGGAATCGGCGGACAGCCGGGTACTTTGATAATCGGCTTGCCGCTCACCACTTCACTAACCGACACTGATTTAGTAGGGTTGGGTCTGGCTGCCTGAATACCACCCCAGGCCGCACAGGAACCATTTTCAATAATCGCTGCCGCATTTTTGGCAACATGTTTAACCGTCTCCAGAATGGGTTTGCCGCCGACCATACAGTATATCCCGTTCTCGGCGACAGGCACAGCCCCCTCAAAAATCAGGACATACTGGCCCGGATAGTTTTTAATAGTCTCTTCCAGCTGGTGTTCCAGCTGATCGCCGGCAGTAGCTGCTAATACGTCCATATATTCCAGAGCAATCATGTTTAATACCAGATCCGATGCCAGCGGTGTCTGCGACCGGATAAAGGTTTCATCACAGCCTGTACATTCATGGCCATGAAGCCAAATAACCGGCAGCAACGGTTTTTTCTCTGCTGCTTCAATAACCTGGGGTATAAATTCAGTGGATAAGCCCATGATACTGGTCAGGGCCACGCATGTTTTGATAAAATCGCGGCGGCTGACATTTTTTTTCTGAAACAATTGCCAAAGGGTATCCCGCTTTTCCATAGTCCTCCCCCTTTAAAATAATATGGTAAATTAATCCTTACACAACTATTCTGTTTTTCAGTTCAGTTTTCCTGTCAGGTTACAGATAATAGTTAATAATTATTTATTAATAAGCAGGATTGTTCATTATAGCATGTGCAATGTCCTATAATTCTCAGTCATTGCCATGTACGAAACAATCCTGCCTTAATTACTGCCGCTGTCAGCCTTGCTCAGTATTTTTATTAGCTTCCCATTCCGGTAAGCGTTTATACATACCGGCCATAAGGTTTTCTGCCTGCCAGGAAAAAAGAGTGTGCCTGAAGCACACTCTCGTAAGGTTATTGATTTCTGATGCCTCGGTTGCACCAGGGTTCTTCGGCCAGATAATCTCCCTCCGAGTAATAATAGGCTCTGGCCCGGCAGCCGCCGCATAAATTGTCAAAACCACAGGAGCCGCAGCCGCCTTTAAGCGGCTCCTGGCGAAGTTTCTTGAATACCTGGCTGTCCTGCCAGATGGCATCAAAGGCAGTTGCCCGCACATTGCCCACTTTCAGTGGTAGGTAGGGGCATGGCTGCACATCACCGTTCGGCAGGATTACGCAATAAGTAGTTCCGGCCAGGCAGCCTTTGCTATAGCGCATCGGCACACCCCGCTCCTTGGCAATACGCATAAACTGGGGCGCACAGGTGGGCTTCAGCTCAATCGGTGTATTGGCCTGCTTATCAAGAATACGGGTCAACAGGGCTTCGTACTGGGCTGTTTTTAATGTCGTTTCTTCAATATCTTTTCCCCGTCCTGCCGGTACCAAAAAAAAGATGTGATGGGCCACAGCGCCAAGTTCAACAGCAAAATCGGTGATCTCTGTCACTTCATGTTCATTCCAGTTGCTAACGGTGGTATGGATTTGAAAAGGCAGTCCGGCCTCCCGGCAGCTGTTTATCCCTGCCATCGTCTGTTGCCAGGCCCCTTTTAAGCCGCGAAAGGTATCATGCCGTTCCGGGTCACGGCTATCGACACTGATACCGGCGCACATCAATCCGGCCGCCTTAAGCCTGCCGGGCACATCACCGGTAAGCATAATACCGTTTGTGCCAAGTACAGGTCTGAGACCAACGGAAGCTGCGTGGCTGACTAATTCATATATATCAGGCCGCAGCATTGGTTCTCCGCCGCTGAAGATCATGATCTTAAAACCGGCTTTTGCGATCTCGTCAAGCAGTTTTTTGCCTTCAGCTGTGCTTAATTCGTCTGTCCGCCTGGCACCGGCATCACGATAACAATGTATACAGTTAATATTGCATTGCTGGGTGGTATTCCATGAGATGATCATGTAATTACTCCTTGTAATCAGTAAGATAGCAGGCTGGATCTTCACTCCACAGGTCGCCGGATACGGCTTCGGCCCGTATCCGGCAGCCACCGCAGAAGCTCTTGTACCGGCATTCACCACAACGGCCGGTTACATAACTCGGTTTATCACGCAGTTTACACAAAAATTCATCTTGCTGGTTATGCCAGATTTCGCTAAATGGCTGTTTACGTACATTACCCAGCGACTTATGTCCCCAAAATTGACAGGCATGCACCTCGCCCTGTGGATCAACGTTTGCCATTTTCTGGCCGGCCGAACAGCCGCCATGCATTGACAGCAATTCCTTAATCTCTGGCACCCGTTCCGGCTGGGTACGCTCAAAATATTGCAGGATATAGATACCGTCAGCATGATTATCTGTAGTAAGAATCTCCACTTCGATACCCCGCTTGTGGAAATCAAGGGTCCGCTCAATTAACAGCTCAATGGTCTGCCGCTTTTGCTCGGCCGTGGTATCAAGCTCGGCCATTTCCTTCCCTCGCCCGGCATATACCAGATGATACATACAGAAACGGGGAATTTTCTCGCGTTCGACAATATCTAAGATAGCAGGCAGAGTATGATAGTTAAGTTTATTGACAGTAAAACGGATGCCGGTCTTATTACCGGCGGCAATGGAATTGCGGATACCGGCAAGGGTTTCCTGAAAGGCGCCTTTTTTACCCCGGAAGTAGTCATGCACCTCTTCGCTGCCATCGACGCTGACACCAACATACTGAAAACCGGTAGTTTTGATTCTCTTTGCCAGTTCCGGTGTAATCAGTGTACCATTGGTCGAAATTACCGGGCGAATTCCTTTTTCAATGGCATAGGCCCCGAGTTCAAACAGATCATGCCTAACCAGCGGTTCACCACCGGAAAACAGCAATACAGGCACCTTCATGGCTGCCAGGTCATCAATAAACTTCTTCGCCTCTGCGGTAGTAAATTCACCGGCATAATCCCGGTCTTCAGCGCAAATATAACAGTGCTGACAGTTGAGGTTACAGCGGTTAGTCGAGTTCCATACCACAATCGGGGTTGCGTCTGAGGAAAACTGAAGCATTTGGGGTGGTAAGTGCTGAGAACTGCGGCCATATTTTACGATATCCGACACGGTAGCTGTGCCGCAAAGCAATTTAGTGCAACCTATCATCTTAATTTATGTCTCCTTCGAAATTAAGTTTTATCTGATATTTTCGACATGCTGTCAAAGCTTACCTGCCAGCATGAAAATTTTCATATTATTGCCAAAAATTACTTTCAGCCTTCTTCGTTACCCGTATCGGCTTATACAACCAACCCTGCCGGCAGAAAAATGGCCTATGCCATTATCTATCTCTTAGCTGGCATTGACGGCATGCAAGCTGCTGGGTCAGGAAAAACTCCCGGACTGCAGTCCGGGAGTTTCATCGTACCTCATAGTACTTTTTCCAGCGTATCACCAATGTCTTTTTGCGGGCGGAAACCGGTAATCCGGCTGACCTCACTGCCGGCTTTGAAAACGATCAGCGTAGGAATGCTCATCACATTGTACTGACTGGCCAGCGCTTGCTGTTCATCAATATTTACTTTGGCAACAACAGCCCGTCCGGCAAATTTTTGGGCAACCGCCTCAACCTCCGGCGCTACCATTTTGCACGGGCCGCACCAGGGTGCCCAAAAGTCCACCAGGACTGGTTTATCGGCTTTGAGCACGGCCTCATTAAACTGCGCGGTACTGGTAATAGTTAATTCACTCATCTCTTCCGCCTCCTTATATTATTATTGCTATTTTACAACAATATTAACCAGTTTCTGCGGCACGGATATTACTTTAACCACCTGTTTGCCGGCAATAAGCTCCTGCACTTTTTCCTGTCCAAGAGCTGTCTTTTCCAGTTCCTTGGCTGTCAGACCAACGGGAACGACGACTTTGTCGCGCACTTTGCCGTTAATCTGCAGCACGATTTCTACCTCTTCCACTTCCATGGCTGCAGCCTCAAAGGTTGGCCAGGTCTGCCTGTGCACGCTGCCTTCCGCTATGGTCTCGAGCCACAATTCCTCAGTTATGTGCGGCGCAAACGGAGCCAGCATCTTTAAGAGCCCTGACACAACTTCCCGGGCCAGGCCTGGTTGCGGGAGTACACCTTGCTCTTTTAATGCATACATTGCATTAACCAGTTCCATAATGGCACTTATCGCCGTATTAAAATTAAACCTTTGACCAATATCTTCCGTTACCCGCTTGATGGTTATATGCAGGATGCGGCGCAGGGTTTTCTCTTCTTTGCCGAGTTGTTTGGGATCGTAGGCACTTTCTGTCTCCGCTTTAACAAGTGGTGCATAGTGGCTGACAATCCGCCATAACCGGCCCAGGAACCGGTACGCTCCCTCTACCCCCTGGTCACTCCATTCCAGATCTCGTTCCGGCGGTGCCGCAAACAGGATGAACAAGCGGGCCGTATCGGCACCGTATTTACCGATAATCTCTTCCGGTGAAACAACATTGCCTTTCGACTTCGACATTTTAGCCCCGTCTTTAATGACCATCCCCTGGGTCAGCAGGTTCTTAAACGGTTCATTGACATTAACCAAACCGGCGTCCTTTAAGACCTTGGTAAAAAAGCGGGAATATAAAAGATGCAGGATAGCATGTTCAATGCCACCGATATACTGGTCCACAGGCATCCAGTAATTGGCTTTATCCGGATCAAACGGTTCATCAGCACTATGGGGGCTCGTATAGCGGAAATAATACCAGGAAGAACAAATAAAGGTATCCATAGTATCTGTTTCCCGCCGCGCCGGGCCACCACATTTAGGACAGGCACAGTTAATAAATTCTTCCGCTTTGGCCAGCGGCGATACAGAGCCACTGGCAAAGTCAACATTTTCAGGCAATAAAACAGGCAGTTGGTCTTTGGGCACAGGTACCGTACCACAGTCCGGGCAATAAATAACCGGAATAGGCGCGCCCCAATAACGCTGACGGGAAATAAGCCAGTCCCGCAGCCGGTAGTTGATACGGCGTTTGCCAATCCCCTGCTTCTCAAACCACTGCGCAATGCGAACTTTACCGGTTTCGTTGTCCAGCCCACTGAATTCGCCGGAATTCACCATCACACCCTGACCGTCAAACGCCCCGGTCATCTCACTAAGGATCAGCTCTTTTCCGGCCGGCTGAACGACCACTTTTTTGGGCAATCCGTATTTGCCGGCAAACTCCCAGTCGCGCTGGTCATGAGCTGGTACCCCCATAACAGCGCCTGTGCCGTATTCAACCAAGACGTAGTTCGCCACCCAAACCGGTACTTGCTCGCCGGTAAAGGGATGAAGCGCATAGGCACCGGTGAAAATCCCCTCTTTTTCCGTCTCATTGGAGGTGCGGGCAATCTCGCTCTGCCCCCGGACACGCTCAATAAAGGCTTTAACAGCTGTCGCTTCCGCTTTGCCGGCGATCAGCCTGTCCACCAGCGCATGTTCAGGTGCCAGCACAATATAGCTCACACCGAAAACGGTGTCATGCCTGGTCGTATATACAGAAATTTTTTCATCAATCTCAGGCACGGCAAAACTGAACTCAGCCCCTTCACTACGGCCAATCCAGTTCTCCTGCATGGTTTTAACACGCTCAGGCCAGCCTTTCAGGTCAGCCAGGTCAGTCAGAAGACGGTCTGCATACTCTGTTATTTTAAAGAACCATTGTTCCAGATCTTTTTTAATTACAACCGAGTCACAACGCCAGCAGCGGCCATCAACAACCTGTTCGTTGGCCAGCACCGTATTACAGTCATTGCACCAGTTTACAGCAGCCTTTTTCTTATAAGCCAGTCCCCGTTCCAGGAACAGCAAAAACAACCACTGGGTCCAGTGATAATAGTGGGGATGACAAGTAGCTACTTCCCGGTCCCAATCATAAGATAAGCCCAGTTCTTGCTGCTGGCGTCGCATGTTGGCAATATTGTCCCATGTCCAGGACGATGGATGAATGCCATGCTTGATAGCGGCGTTTTCAGCAGGCATGCCAAAAGCATCCCAGCCCATAGGATGCAGCACATTGTAGCCTTGCATTACCTTAAATCTGGCAACAACATCACCAATTGAGTAATTACGTACATGACCCATGTGCAGGTTGCCTGACGGATAAGGAAACATTTCCAGAACATAGTATTCCGGACGCTGGCGGTTGATGGTGGTGCTGAAGGCATCACTGTCAACCCAGTTTTTTTGCCACTTGGCCTCAATCTCGCGCGGCGAATATTTTTCATTCATCGAGTAATTCAATCCCCCTCGGACAGATAGTAAAAAAGTCCCGTGGCTAACGCCAGGGACGAGACTTCTCGCGATACCACCCTGCTTGATGACTGTAGTCATCCACTCCTTAGCCTGTAACGCAGGCCTGCGACGACCGCTGCAACTAGTTCACAATCGCTCCTCAGCAGTGAGTTCAGGTATAGTACAGGCTGGCTCCCAGCAGCCGCCAGCTCTCTGGACTGTACATATAGACTTACTATTCTGCCTCTACAGATTTGTATGTTCCATTATATAGCAATATATTTGAAAAGTCAACTTATGCCGAATTGACAAAAACAGTTCTATATCAGGCAAACAGTCATACAATAGTTCATAAGGAGGTGCGTCATGTATAAGCTTATTATCGGCAATGTCAGAGTCACCGTAAATGACGACAGTATTAAGCGGGAACAGGCCGCCGCATACGCCAAACAGGCTATTTCCGCCGCCGGCCAGCAGGGCAAGCTGCTCTCCCATGTTGCCCTTAATACCGGTCCGGACGGCATAGAGGTTGACAGTACCGAAAAGGCCGGTTGCCGTATGGTCAGGAAAAGCATCAAACAAAGTATGTTTGATGGAATTCTGGATGCGGCCAGGGAAAAACTCTATCCCACCGGTACTTTTTCACAAAAAGAGTTATGGTTTGACGGCGAGACAGGTCAGGAATGGCGCGGAGCAGAGGTAGATACAGCCCGTACGGAAGTCCTGACCAAATTAGAGGAATGGATTAAATCAGCCAGTCCTAATACGTAAATGAATGCGCAGTTAGCTAAGCAACAAAACCACTCAGAATCCGCCAACCGGAATCTAAGTGGTTTTGTCATTAACAGAAAGGATATTCCTGTTTACTTTGGCCGCCAGGGCGGTTAGGCGCCAGTACGTAGCTGTATTTATCGGCATAGTGTTGGCGATGGCCGGCAATATGATTTACCAGTTCCAGAAATATTTTAACTTCACTGATTGTGTTGTAAAGACCGAAACTAATCCTTACCAACCCCGGCAGGCTTTTGTCGTCGTGAGTTTGATAATATTTGATCTCTTCGTCACTCAGCCGCAGCAGTTTTTCCACATAGGGATGGGCGCAAAACAAACCGTTGCGCACTGCAATCCCCCCTTGTTGTGACAGAATTTCCGCCACCTGGCTGTGATGGAGTCCCTCCAGAGTGAAGGATACCAAACTTACCCTGGCTTCCGTCCCGTCCCTGATGCTATACAGCGTAATGCCGGGAATGGTGCGCAAGCCGTCAATGGCATAATCAATCAATTGCTGTTCATAGCGGTGAATCGTGTTAAGATTTAGCTTGGACAAAGTCTCAATGGCCGTAGTAAGAGCCAATACGCCCATCATAT
Source organism: Bacillota bacterium (assembly GCA_023388195.1). Taxonomy (GTDB): domain Bacteria; phylum Bacillota; class Negativicutes; order Sporomusales; family Sporomusaceae; genus Sporomusa. Next base: position 419 of record JAEWGR010000156.1, on the reverse strand, counting down.
TGGGAGTGCCGGCTTCCCACTTGGCCGGCGGCGCTTCCCATTCAATCGCTGCCTGGGACACTAAACCGACCGCCCCGCCGCCCTGATATACCGGAACTGCCTTAGCAAAAGCCGCCTGTGCCCCGATAAGAACCCCGGTGCCAAAGGGCGCATACATCTTGTGCCCTGAAAAGGCTAAGTAATCAATATGTTCGGCTGCATCGGGCGGCCGCATAGAAACAGCCGTATGCGGTACCCACTGCGCACCGTCCACAAAGATTGCGGCTCCGTACTGGTGGACCAGCCGGGCAATTTTAGCAATGGGATTGATATACCCGGTAACATTGGAAGCGCCGGTAACAGCGACTAATTTTACTTTGCCCGCATGGAGCTGCAGCTTTGACTCCAGACTTTGCAGAGATAATCGGCCTGATTTGGTT
>JAEWGR010000054.1 GCA_023388195.1 Bacillota bacterium | reverse complement strand
GTCTGCAAACAGCTCATCAAATCCGGAACCTGGCCAGGGATCTGGGTCTGAATCATGTATTTGTGGTGGCCAGCAAGGTCCGTAATGAGGCTGATTTGACCTTTATCCGGGAAAACCTGGCTGATTTTTCCCTGTTAGGGGTAATCTCCTATCAAACCTCACTTGTCGAGGCCGATGTGGCCGGAATTGCCTCCTTTGAAACCGGCGGTACTTTTCTCGCGGAAGTGCAGCATATTAAACATAATCTGCTGCGGGAATTCGCGGTAATGTGAAAATAGTACGGCCCGGCAGTGCCAATACTAACAGGAAGGGAGCTGGTATTCATGTGTGTGGCCGCCGTAGGTATGGTACAATCAATTCAGGGACAAAGGGCTGTTATCAATTTCAAGGGTGCCTTGCAGGAAGTTTCTATCGCTTTACTGCCCCGGGTACAAACCGGTGACTATGTTGTAGTCCATGCCGGCTTTGCCGCCGAAATTGTCCAGGATGTGCCGAAGCTGTACCGGGAAGTGGTAGCCACCGATGCCCGCGCCAGACAGCTGTTAGATGCGATTGAGCGGGAAGCGGATAAAATCCCTCAGGCCAAGATCAGGATTATGAACTTCTGCGGCTCCCATGAGACTACTATTGTCCAGTATGGTATAAGGGAGTTACTGCCCGGAAATATTGAATTAATGAGCGGTCCCGGCTGCCCGGTATGCGTGACTGCGGTCGAGGAAATTGCCCTGGGTATGGCAGCGGTCAAAGAACACGGGGTTATCCTTACTACCTTCGGCGATTTACTCCGTGTGCCGACGCCCTGGGGTTCTCTGGAGCAACTCCGGGAAGCAGGCGCTGACGTGCGGGTCATCTATGACGCCCGCCAGGCGCTGCAGTTGGCCCGGGAATCGAAGCGGGAGGTTGTGCATTTTGCTGTTGGTTTTGAAACAACGGCACCGGTAACTGCCGCTATCCTCAAGGAGGCGGCGGGCCTGGCTAATTTTTCTGTCCTGTCCTCTCACCGGGCCACCTTGCCGGCGATGGAATATGTGCTGGGCCAAAATCAACTGGATGCTGTGCTCTGCCCCGGCCATGTCGCGATGGTTATTGGTGAAAGGCCTTTTGGCGCTATTTTCAATTTGCATCAAATTCCTTATGTCATTGGCGGCTTTGAGCCGATTGATGTTCTGGAGGGGATTTTGCTGTTGTTGCAGCAAATCCGGCTGCCAGGGGATAAAAATAATAATCAATATGAACGGGTCGTACAGGCTGATGGCAATATTCTGGCCCGGCAGCTGCTGACAGATGTTTTTGCCCGTACCGGTTCCTATTGGCGGGGTCTGGCAACATTACCTGACTCCCGCTTTATACTGCGGGACGAATATCGGAATTTTAATGCCGAACAGCGCTTTAACCTGATTATGCCGGACCGCAGTCCCAATAAGACTGACGCCTGCCGCTGCGGCAATATTTTGTCCGGTTCCAATCCGCGGCAGTGTGCCCTGTTTGCCCGGGAATGTACCCCCGGCCATCCTGTGGGGCCCTGCATGGTTTCCCCGGAAGGCAGCTGCCGGATTCATTATACGAGTGGGCTGTAAAAAAAATCTCTGGTGAGGAGCAGGAGGTAGCGAATGCCTAGAATGAAGTTATCAGAACTTAACTTGTTAGATATTCTGAATTCAGCCGAGTATGCCCGGATATTGAGCCTTTTTTCGGAGGAGAAAGCCAAGAAAAAGGAAATTGTCTTTCCGCCCAATCATGTGGACAACAAGGTGCTCATAGTCAAGAAAGGCCGTATGCGGGTCTATTTGATGCTGAATGGCAAAGAATTTACGCTATCGATTCTGGAACCGGGGGATGTTTTTACAACCCACACCAGAGCTTTCACCCAATGCCTGGATGACTGTGTATTCTTAGTGACCAGCACGAAAAAATTTCAGGCGATATTATTGGACCATCCGGCCTTTGCCTTTACAATCATCAAGGTCCTGGGGGACTTATTGCATAACTCTATCACGATCATTAACGGCCTGATGTTTAAAGATGTAGCAACCCGTCTGGCTGAGTTCCTTGTCAGCATGGCCGATCATAAAGGGGTGCAGACAGAGGCCGGCATCCGGTTGAAGCTGGGGCTTAATATTGAACAAATTGCCATGCTGGTGGGGGCCTCCCGTCAAACCATATCAGGGGTGTTTGCTGATTTGGCGAAGGCCGGTCTTGTCAGCAAGGAGGAGCAGGGGGCTATTATCATTTTGAATATTGAGGTGCTGCGGGAGCTGGCCTCTTGATATCCGGGTGAGCAAGAAGGGAGAACAGCAAAATGCGAGATATTGTGTTGGGCGAAAAAATCTTACAGGCGCATACTGAGATAACCGAAGAAAACCGGAAGTTGCTTGCCGGTCATGATATTTTGACAATTAATCTCATGGGATCACCCGGGGCTGGTAAGACATCTGTGCTGGAACGGCTTATCCCCAGTTTGAAAGCGACGGTGAATATGGCCGTCATTGAAGGCGATTTATATACCAGTAAGGATGCGGCCCGTATCGAAGCCCAGGAAATTCCTGTTGCCCAGATTAATACCCGCGGGGGCTGCCATCTGGACGGGCGGATGATAGCCGGGGCGTTGGCACAGCTGCCTTTAGACCTGCTGGAGTTGTTAATAATTGAGAATATTGGCAACCTGGTTTGTCCGGCGGCCTTCGATTTGGGGGAAGACCTGCGGGTTTCGATGCTCAGTGTGACTGAAGGCGAGGATAAGATAGCCAAATATCCCTTGATGTTTAGGGATGTTGCTGCGGTCATTCTCAATAAAGTCGATCTGCTGCCCCATACCACTTTTGACAGGCAGGCATTTTATGAGGATTTGAGACAGATTAATCCTCAAGTACCGGTTTTCGAAATATCCTGCCGGCTTAATACCGGCATCAGTGAATTTGCTGATTGGTGTGTACATCACATTAAACAGCAACGAGACGCAGCGCAGGCAGACTAGGCTGAGACTCAGGAGGAGGGACTATGGGCGATAACAGCATTACACTGCAGCATGGCAGCGGCGGCAGTACAACCAGCCGCCTTATCCGGGAATTATTCCATAAATACTTTGCCAATCCCTATTTACTGGAGGCTGGTGATTCAGCCCGCCTGCCGGCCATAACAGGCAAGGTGGCCTTTACGACCGATTCTTATGTCATCAATCCGTTACAGTTTCCGGGCGGCAACATTGGCAGGCTGGCCGTGTGCGGCACGGTGAACGATTTAGCCATGAGCGGTGCCCGGCCCCTGTATATTAGTGCCGGCTTTATTATTGAGGCCGGTTTTCCCGGGCCCGTATTAGAAACAATCGTCGCCTCCATGGCCGAAGCCGCCAGTGAGGCTGGCATTTTGATTGTTACCGGTGATACGAAGGTCGTGGAGAAGGGCGCAGCCGATAAACTGTTTATCAATACTGCCGGGATTGGCGAAATTCCTGCCGGGATTGACATTGGCGGCAGCAATGCCCGGCCGGGCGATATGGTTATTGTCAGCGGCACGATTGGGGACCATGGTGCCGCCATTTTAGTAGAGCGCCAGCAGTTGCAGATCAAGAGTGATTTGTGCAGTGACTGTGCACCTTTACATGGACTGGTGGCCAATATGTTAGCCGTGTGCCCTGCTGTCCGGGTGCTGCGGGATCCAACCCGGGGGGGAATGGCCACAGCGCTTAATGAAATTGCCGGCCAGAGCCAGGTGGGAATCGAATTGTCCGAGTCTGCCATCCCTGTTAAAGCCGTAGTCCGCGGAATTTGTGAGATACTGGGACTGGATCCCTTTTACCTGGCTAATGAAGGGAAATTGCTGGCTGTTGTTCCTGCCAGCGAGGTGGAAACCGTGCTTACGGTAATGCGTCAGCACCCCTATGGGCGGGATGCAGCCGTCATTGGCCGCGTGACAGACAAGGCTGCTGTACCGTTATCGATGAAAACGGTCATCGGCGGCCACCGGGTTGTGGATGTGATGGTGGGAGACCCTTTGCCAAGAATCTGTTAGCACAAACAGGCCAGGCGCAGGGCTTTTAGTCTGGGAACCGGGAAAAAAGCGAAGGCCTAAATTAGTGGCAGATGCACACCTAACCTGAAATAAAAACTGTCCCTCGGCTGAGGGACAGTATACAGGTTTATATAACTCAGATTACACTTTATTACCGGTAACATGATTGTTGACCAGCGCCTGTCGCCCAATGGTCATTTCAATCCGTTCAATAGGCAGCATGCGCATAATGATTATGCAAACAATGCATTCCACACTTAAATAGCTGGCATTAAATACGAAGGAATAAAGATACGGAGACACCCCCGCCGGCGCATAACTGGCAAAAAACACGATCCCGGAAATATAGTGAAATAGGAACCGGCCGATAATACCGACGGCCGTCCCGGCCAGATACCGGCCTTTAAAATATCCTGCCAGGCCTAAAGCCATAAAGGGCAGCGGATAATCAAACAACACCTGTATGGGGTGCAAGATATAGGGGTCCTGGATCAAGTTTATTAACCCATATAGAAACCCGGTGAGATATCCAACCTGAGGCCCGTAAAAAAACGCCATCAGCAGGATGGGTATCATGCTGCCAAGGGTTACACTGCCCCCCTGCGGCATATGGTATAGCTTAAAGGCGTGCAGGATCGCAGCCAGGGCAAGCGCCAGCCCGATATGGGATATCAGCCGCGCAGTGAAGGCTACCCTCTTCATCCGCAGCAGAGCTACGATCAGCAAAATGAGGCCCCCCAGTGTCAATAGAGTAGTCGGGCTTGCTGCAATCGTTGCTATATTGTCTAACAAGTTACCTTTCATACCTTTTATTTACCTCCTTGGAAAATATTTTTAGCCGCAGGCCTTTGCAGGCCTGCGGCTTTCCTCTTACGTCAAGTCGCTTCCCTACGCTGGCATTATCCAGGTCAGGTTAAGGGTTAATGAAACCGTAATTTCATCTCTCAGCCCGCAGGCACCCCTAGCACGTTTGGTATTTTATTCCACTATAACACTGTTTGCTATGGACGACAAGTAATTTGTAAGTTTTGCAAGTTTTGTTCCTATTTATCATGGCGCCCATTGCAGATATACCCCCAGCAACCCTGACGCCACTGACACCGATACCTCCCGGCCATCCCCCAGGGGCTGATTGCTGATCGCGTAGGGCAGATTCCGCCGGAGTTCGGTTTTTTGCAAAGGCCAGCGTACACCCTCAATCGTAACCCCTGAGCAGCAGTCTGTCAGGGAAAGCAGGGAGATGATGTCAGGCTTAACCTCAGCTTTTATAGTTACTGCATCTTGCTCTGCTATAAAAAACATGACTTCAGACTCATCGGCGGCAATACCTTTGCCGCCACCCAGTTCCTCCCAGCCGGCCAACGATTGGATGTTGCTGAAAGCATGGTCAAATCGTCCGCCCCAGACACCGGTGACAACGGTAACCGCCGGGCCGTAAATGCTTTTTGCTCTCAGCAAAGCAAGCTGAAAATCGGTATAATCCTTATCGGCCGGATGGATCTCAACCGGAATGCCGAGGCCCTTCCCCCAGTTCCACGCCTCCGGGCTGGCGCTGTCACCGTCTCCGATAATCCGTGCCGGTGTCAGGCCGGTTTGCCGGCAAATATGGATGCCACTGTCAATACACCATAGCGGAACATCTTTGGCTGTCTGCAAAATCCAGTCCTTTGCCGGCGGCCTCCCCCCTGCCGTCATCACCAGCGTGGCCGCCGGCAGTTGTTTTCTAAATGTAAGCTCAGCCTGTGGCAGCTTTACACTATGTCCCATCTTGTACACCTGTCCAAATTTCAACATTCTAGCCTGTTTACTTCCCCCTCTTGTCCTCATTATCCTCTTTACAGGCGGCATTGATTGATTATCATCGGTCTAATGTGCAAAGTATCTGGAAAAACAGTGCTGATACTCAGTATTATTAAACCTAATTTGTAAACACATGAAACATTATTGTAATATTTAGCTGGTAAAATTGTAAAAAAAGGAGGCGTCAATATGAGCGTATCGTCCATCGACAGCAGCAGGATAGGCATCGTGAGTCAGTATTATTATCAGAATCTAACTGCCAACAGCACCACCGAGAACAATAACAGCTCAGCCGGTGCTGTAAGCTTGAAAGGAGTGACAGCCAGCAATGCCGATGGTGACACTTTTCAAATGTCAGGTCTGACAGCGTCAGCTCAGCTGTCGGCATCGGCAATGTACAGCACCATGGACAGCGACGGTGACGGTTCAGTAAGTGAATCGGAATTTGTGTCCTTACGACCCAGTGATGTTACCGAAGAAATGGCCAATACTCTTTATACGAGCTTCGACACAGACAGTTCGGGATCATTGACAGAAACGGAATTCGCAACAGCCATGAACCAGGCATTGTCAGTGAATGCCGTTTCCGCAACCGCTACCGGCAGCAGTACGGCAGCTGCATCAAGTGCGGGCGGGGGCGGCACGGCATCAGCCGGTAATTCCTGCCCTGTCGGCAACAGTACCTGTACAAGCTGTGGGCAATGTGGCAAAATAACGCTAAACAGTGCCAGCTCCGGTTCAACACAGAATAATGCCAATACCCAGGCAACTATGTCTGCCGATTATCTTTCCACCGCTGCCATAAAGGCTTACGAAAGCAATTCTATATATTTATAGCCGCCTGACCGGCTTATGCTGCAAAGCATCTTAAACGAGGCCTTTAATCAGTATATCTTTACCCGGGTGGACAATATCCTCAAACAGGCCGAAACCACTGATGCCGATTATAGGGAGACGAGCAGTAAGGTCAGCAGCCTCCTGAAACGGCTCCTGAAGCTGGCCGGGAAACTGGAGGCGCAGTATCCGGAATTGATTGAACTGGTCATGGAATTGGAGTCGTACGCAGCCCTGGAATCAGGCCAGGCAGCGGAAATCGCCTATAAGCAGGGATTGCGGGACAGCGGCTATATTCACAAGGAATTTATGACCTTCCAGCAGCAGGGATAGGCGGGTTTTGGCAATGCCCTGTTCTTAGTCGCATACTGCCAAAAAGGCACTTACGATTTTAGCGCGTAAGTGCCTTTTTTTAGATATTTGGTTTTGTTTTGCCTAATTCCTGTTGTACCTGCCAAAACAGGCAGTTTTCCTCAGCGGGAATAAAATGATTGCCGGTTTGTTCATAATTTACGGCATAACAACCGCCATGGCACTTGCAAACACATTGGCTGCAGCGTAACGGCTGACTGGGCGCTGGTCGCCGGAAAGGCGCCAGCAATTCCTGCTTTAGGCCGGAATGGACATTGCCAACAATACATTTGCCTTGTTCTGCAGTTAATCCCAGGAGTTTGGAACAGGGGCTGACAGCACCGTCGGGGGCAACTGCCAATGAACTAAAGCCGGCCTGGCAGCCCCAGCCGGTAAAGGCGGCTTCTGTCTTTTCGAACTCTTCGATATACAGATTTTTACCTGCTTGCTTTAGCTGGCGATAGCTGGTCATTAGTTTCAGCATACTGGCACCATACTGCTCAACTTGTTCTTTGCTCCATTGTTTGGCGCCCTGGGCAGGGGCAATGATAAATTGATTAATGCCTAAATCAACAAGTTGAGCAAAATCATCCTCCATGCTGGCAAGCGCCTCGGTGCTGACTGTCATCCTGGCCCCGATCCAGCCCTGGTATTTGCCGATAAGTGGGAGTAATGCGGCAATTTTATGCCAGGTACCTTCCCCACTTTTGGTCCGGCGGTAACGGTCATGCGTTTCCGGCCCGCCATCCAGGCTGAGGAGTAAATAAATATTATATTGCGCAAAAAACTGAAGAATTTCTTCCGTTACCAGCGTGCCATTGGTCGTGATGGCCCACGTTACCTCTTTGCCCAATTGCCGGGCGTTTGCCATAACATAGGGGACTATTGCCTGGATCAAATCAAATTCCAGCAGCGGCTCGCCGCCAAAAAACGTTATATTTACACTGGGGCCGGCATTGCTAAACAATATATCAATGGCTTTTTGGGCAGTAGTCAGGGTCATCCGCTCTCCGCCCTGCTTATTATGAATAAAACAGTATTCACAGGCTAAGTTGCAGTTAAATGTCAGGTTCAATTCCAGGGCGGCCAACGGGAAATCGCCGTTTACTTCCTGGGCAATGCGGAGGGCAAGTTGTTCGGCAGTTTTGCCGTTGATGCGGAATTCACCTGCTAAGCTGGCGGCAAGATCCTGGGGGTCATAGCCAGGATTAGTCCGTGAATACTCGCCAATAAAATCCACTATTTTTTTTATTGTAACGTCCCGGTTGTTTGATTTCATACAGGCTATCCTTTACATAATTTATTCTTTGCTGCTGTTTTCGTCATCTGCGGGGTTATCCGGTCTGAAGCCAACAAAATTGCCTGAGCAGCCACCGCCGCCACCGGAATTATAAAATCTGCCGGCGGCGCAATAAAAATACCGTGGGCATCTGTGCGGCTGTAAACAGGTATAGCGGCCGGAACAAGAAAAGCGGGGGCGGCAGACGTAACGTTCAGCCACGATTTCCCGTATTTTGTCAACAATCTCATCCATATCTATTTCCAGTAAGGGCGTTTCCTCGGGTTCCCAGACAATCTGCACAGATTCCACCAGGACAGTAGCGAGGCCTTTATCGGTATCCAGGCTGACAGTTTTTTCAGTAACCTCCAGTATTGTGCCTTCAATTTTCTTCCCAGTCTGTAATTCCAGGATAACCTGATTTCCCTGCTGGGCTTGTAAATAACTAATCATTACAACACTCCTTTTATCATTTTCCTGAACAGGATGAGTCCACATTACATAATATTCTTAAATAAATAAAAGGTGCATCATCATGGGGCAGGCTGCTGTTAGGGCCCATATAGCAGCATTTTTCGTGTAATTATTACTTTTTTCGATATTTTTTTGATAATTCTGTAGACGGTTGCTGGCAAAAGCACTATAATTTATTTAGCCGTTCACTAGTCTAGACATGTTAATGACTAAACTTTTGCAATTTTTTCACGATATAAATAATAGCTATATATTGGCATACTTGCCGAAAGGCAAGGACGCAAAGCCATGGGTCTAAAGGCTGTAACGCCTATGATTGCCAGGTTGCAAATTCGGTGCTAAATCGATAATGACAGGCCTGCCATAGACAGGTCTGTCATTATTGATTTATTTTACCGGCATTTACAAATAGTTCTGTGGACATAAGAACGATGATACCCTAATGGGCACGGCGGCTTCTGCCACCGCCCCTGAAGGACTTGGCACAAGTCAGGTTTTAAACTGGCACTGTCGTATCTTATTTCCGTGCCGCTGCAATAATCGGTTCACAGCAGCTGCTTGCGAAAAACTAACTTGCTGCAGTTGCAGGGAGGCACAGCAGGATAGAATTTGCATAGCGGAAGGGGGACAGGGAAAGAGCAGGGGGTATAGACCAGTGATATATGGCAAGGAACAAAGAGCACATATCGGCTAAAGATCGCTGACTAAACTGAATGGAGATGTTGAAATGAAAAGTATCAAAGCAAAACTTTCCGCCATAGTTATCGCCCTGTTTGTGGTTGCTCTTGGCGTGCTGGCAGGGCTTAACTACTGGCAGTCACAGAAGATGCTGACTCAGGATGTCGAAAATGAAATTGCCCTGACGGCTCAGACTAATGGGGAAGCAGTCGGCATGTGGCTTGAGGGACATAAGAAAGAACTGGAGGCAATCTCCCGGTCCCCGGTTATGCTTAATGGCAGTCGTGAAAGCCGGGTAGCTTACATTACCGCAGAAATTAACAATAATAAGCTATATGAAAACATCTTCTGGACTGATGTCAAGGGTGACTATGTTGACACCCGGGGCATAGCCGGTAATTCAACGAACCGGCCTTATTTCGCCAGTGCGATTGCCGGCAATACTTTTATTACCGATCCGATTGTATCGCCGGGAACCGGTAAACTGGTTGTGGTCATCGCTACCCCGATCAAAGAAGGCGGCCGTGTTGTCGGCATTTTAGCAGGGGCTATCAGTCTTGAAGAAGTGGAAAAACGTATTCTTGGTATCAAGGTGGCACAAACCGGCTATGCCTATGTATTACGGACAGACGGTACAATTATTGTTCATCCGAATAAAGAACTGACAAATAAAGTTAATTTTAACAACGATCCCAAAGCGACGCCGCCGTTAAAGGCCGCTGTGGAAAAAATGCTGAAAGGCGAAAAAGGTATTGCCGGTTACACCTATGATGGGATAGAAAAATATTTGGCCTACGCGCCGATTACCGGGACCTCCTGGTCAATTGGTGTGACAGTGCCGGCGGTTGAGGCCAAGGCGCAGCTGAAAACCTTTGCCTGGATTTCGTTGCTTACTATTGGCACTGTACTTATCTTAGCGATTCTTGTTATTCTGGCTACGGCTGCGCGTATTGCCAAACCGCTGCAAATATTAGAGGGAGTGGCTAACCGTATTGCCGGTGGCGATCTCAGCATAACGGATATTCATGTGAACTCTCAGGATGAATTGGGGCGCTTAGCCAGGGCTTTCGAGACCATGGTCGATAACTTGCGCAATCTGGTACACCGGATTGATACCTCTTCCGAACTGGTAGCGTCCTCGGCTGAGGAACTGACCGCCAGTGCCCACCAGTCTTCCCAGGCCTCGACTCAGGTAGCAGGTTCCATTGCCGATGTTTCTAAAAGGATGGAAGAACAGCTGACTGTGGCCAACAGCACGTCGTCAGTCATACAGCAGATGGCAGATAATATTCAGCAAATCGCTGCTAATGTAAATCAGGTGGCGGCGCAATCCGCGCAGACCATGGATAAAGCGGCGGAAGGCAATAAATCGGTGGATAAGGCTATTAGCCAAATGGCGCATCTTGAGGAGACTGTAAATAGTTCAGCCGGTGTTGTTGCTAATTTAGGGGAACGGTCAAAAGAAATAGGCGAGATTGTAGATACGATTGCCGGTATTGCCGGGCAGACTAACCTGCTGGCACTCAATGCCGCGATTGAAGCGGCGCGGGCCGGTGAACAGGGCCGGGGTTTTGCCGTAGTAGCGGAAGAAGTCCGTAAATTAGCAGAACAGTCGCAGGAAGCGGCTAAGAAAATCGCCGCCCTGATTAGTGAGATTCAGGGTGATACCAACAAAGCCGTAATTGCGATGGAGGAAGGCACCCGCGAGGTAAAGCTGGGGGCAGAAGTGGTCGATGCCTCGGGCCGGGCGTTTTTGGAGATTACTACCCTGGTGACTCAGGTATCAGGACAGATAGGGGAAATTTCTGCCGCTATCAAGCAAATGGCAGACGGCAGCCGGCAAATTGTTGGTTCGGTTAATCAAATGGATGACTTGAGTAAAAAAACCTCCGGTGAAGCGCAGACCGTGGCCGCTGCTACCGAAGAACAATCGGCATCCATGGAGGAAATTGCCTCATCAAGTCAGGTATTGGCTAAACTGGCGATGGATCTCAGAGAAGCGGTGAATAAGTTTGTAGTGTGATAAAAACAGCAAGTCACTAGTGCCCTGGGCGCCCCTCTTCTACAATTATATGGTAAAGCATATATAAAATTGAGGAGGGGTTGCATGGTTATCAGACTGGTGAATGTTGGGCGTTGGAAGACTTTTATTGGATGCCTGGTTTTTCTTGCCTGCTTTACCGCGGCCCGGCTGGCAGGCGAAGAAACTACCCGGCCGCGGCCAGACTCAACCGGCGCCGCCAACTATTACGAAATGAAACCCAATCCCTATTACCTGTCCCTGGGGGTTAAGGGCTACCAGCAAACAACTGACTATACCTGTGGTCCGGCGGCCGTCATGTCACTGCTGCACTGGTATAATATATTAAGTGACGAAGCAATGAACCATGACACGGAAATGCGCATTGCCCGGGAGATGGGAACCGGCGGCATCGGGAATAAAAACCCCGGTACTCCTCCTTACAAGCTGGAAGCCTGGTTACAGAAAAACGGTTTTGAGGTGGAACTCGGTTATAACGGGAGCCTGGAGATGCTGCGAAAAAACCTGGCCCAGGGAATTCCTACCCTGGTTGAGTGGATCGACTGGGGCGGCCACTGGGTGGTTGTTACCGGCTATTATGCCGCTTCCGAGTCACCTGCACAGGGCGTTGATTCCATCTTCTTCGCCGATCCGGCTGTTCATTGGACGACCGATTACAACCCGGACGGAATCTCTTCATTTAATGCCCTGCGGTTTCAGGATATGTGGTTTGATGCCAAGTATTTGAATCCGGGCAATTTAGTAAACAATGTATATATTATTGCTGTCCCCAAAAAGCAATAAATAAAGAAACTAGCCTTGCATTGCAGGCTAGTTTCTTTATTTGCAGATAGGCGGTTGTCTCAAAAGTATGGACAATTGTTTTCAGACTAGACTGTTTTGTTATCCGGAAAACAAGGGGCCGGCGACTTAAGGACCAGCGGGCGCTCAGGCCGGACCAGCAGCCAGGCAACCATACCAACAACGGCAAAGGCGGAGGTGGTGATGATGGCCGATTGCCAGCCGTAATGGGTGGCTATCCAGGCCGTCAGCAGTGGGGCCGCTACGCCGCCAAGGTTGCCCCAGAAGTTCATCCAGCCGGCAACAGACCCCGAAAACTGGCCGCCAAGATCAATGCAGGCCGCCCAGCCGGCATTGAAGGTCAGTCCCAGCGAACCCAGCGACAAGGTCAGCCAGAAAACGTTCATAACCGGGGTCTTGGCAATTGCACCCAGGTACAGACACACACAGCAAATCGCCAGGCCTGCCACCCCGGATACGGTCCGGACCTTATACTTCGATGCGCCGGCCATGATCAGTTTATCACTGAGGTAGCCTGTGGCAAAGCAGGAAATACAGAGTGCAGCCCAGGGGAAGGAGGCGGCCACCCCCATTTTCTGCAGGGAAAAGTTTTGGGCTTCCATGAGATAGAGTGGCAGCCAGGCTAAAAACACGTACATAATATAATCGGTTATAAAAAACTGAATGCCAATGGCCCAGAACTGGGGGGCTGAGAGAAAGCTGCGCCAGGGGGCCAGTTCTTTGTTGGGCTGGGTGGCTTGCGGGTTGTCACCCTCGATATGGGCTACTTCCGCGGCATTGACATATTTATTATTGCGGGGTGATTCGGTAGCAAAATAGTACCAGGCTGCGGCTAACACAATGCCGGCAAGACCGAAAATAACAAAGACCGAACGCCAGCCAAAGGCCAGCATGAGGGCAACTGTGGCCGCCGGTCCTACGACCGGGCCAAAGAATACCCCGCCTAACAAGAAAGAGGTACCCCGGGCTTTTTCGTTGGGATTGAACCAGCGGTAAACGAAACGGCTGAAGGAGGGGGCCAGCGGTCCCTCACCGATACCAAAGAGCGTACGGACAACCGCAAACATGGGTAGGCTGTTACAGGTTGCTGTCAGTGCCGTAAAAATTGACCAAAAGGTAGCGGCGCCTGCTATGACCACCCGGTGCCCGAACAGCTCGGACATGATACCGCCTGGTATCTGCATCAGTGAATAGCCGACAAAGAACACGGTCTGAAGTAACCCGATGTCCATTTTGCTGAAACTGAACTCTTTCATAATCTCCGGCGTTGCTACTGACAGGTTGACACGGTCCATATAGGAGATAAAACTGATAAGGAACATAAGGACGGCCAGGAACCAACGAAACTGGGTAGCTTTTGTGTTCATAATAACCTCCTGAAAAATAATAAATGCGTAAACAGGGGAGAACCTGCCTCTTGCGGGATAATAAAAAATCCCTTATCCCCTAGAATATATCTAAGGGGCAAGAGATTAATCCCGCGGTACCACCCTCATTAACCGACTGTCCGAACAGCGGTTTTCTCGTCAGGTCAAACAACCCTAAGCAAATAACGGTTGCACTCGTTGGAGCCGAGCCCGGCGAAGCTTACTTAGCCGCAATTCCGGCTGTTGGGCTTTGCAGTTCAGGAGTGATTCGACTATACCGGTTTGTTACTGACTCGCACCAGCCGTCAGTTCTCTGCAACGCTGCGGTAAGCTTGTCTCCTTCATCACGTTTACTGGTTATTTAATGTTGTAAAGTTGTAAACCTATATTATAAAGTATAGTCATAGCCATATTATCCGTCAAGCAATTTTTTGACAATATAGAGGGGAACTGCCAAAGAGGATACAATAAGTACATATAATTCACTGTTAGGAGAAGAACAATGAGAGTACTAGGGATTGTCGCCTCACCCCGCAGGGTGGGGAATTCGGAGATTATCGTAAAAGAAATGCTGAATGTATTGCCAGATACCTGGGAGAAAAGGCTGCTTAATCTGAATGATCTGGCCATCGAACGCTGTAAAGCCTGTTATGCCTGTTTGCCCCGGTCAAAACGATGCATTCTTAAGGATGATCTTACTTTTTTCCTGGATGAACTCCGGGCCGCAGACAAAATCATTATTGCCGCACCGGTATATTTCCTGGGCCAGCACACCGTATTGAAGCAGATTAATGACCGTCTGATATCCATTTTGAACGATAGTGCCGAATATTTTACCGAAAAACAGTGTGTACTTGTTATACCGTACGGGATAGCAGACTGGGAGGGGTATGCCAGAGAAGCAACCCTGCTTTTTGCCCGTTTCCTGGGCCTGCGTGTGACCGGGACACTGATTGTCAAGGCTACTCTGCCTGGTGATGTTGCTCAGTCGGCAACGCTGTCGGCCCTGAAGCAGCTGGCTCAGTCGCTGGTTGATAACACCGTGGTAGATTTTGCCGATCCGGATATGATCTATTGCCCCGCTTGCGGCAGCAGTCTGCTGCAGCTTTATCATCAAGCCAGATGGCGGTGTGTCTTTTGTGGTACAGGCGGTGAATGGTCAGTCACTGCCGGTCAAATTACCTTGTCCTGTACTCCTCAGGCTCATCAGCGTTTTTCCCAGATTGGGATGGCAGCCCATGGGGAACTGCTGACCCGGGCCAAGGACGATTTTCTGCGCAGCAGAAAACAAGTGGCTGCTATTCAAAAGCGATACAAAGACAGCGATTATTGGATTACGCCGGATTCTGTATGAGCGTGTTTCCGGCCGCTTGATGTTAAATTTTGATAAATACGCTAAAAATAGCAGGATTTTGCTGATAAGGTTCGAAGTTACCCTAAAAAGAGAAACTGTATGCGTTACTACGTAGTTTGAATGTTAGCAAACCTATCGAAAGATAGGGACGCAAAGCCGTGGGTCTACAAGCTGTTTGTGCTCAAGACTGCCAGGTTGCAATCTGCATCCTGGCAGTCTCTTACATTTGCCGGCCAGGCAATGATGGCGTGGTCACCCAGCCCGGAGATGTGCCAGGATGAATAATAGATGCTAAATTATGACGAAAGGACAGGTTTTATGAAAATTACAAGTATGAAAACCAGGCTGCTGCTTATCTTACTGCCCTTTTTTATGCTGACTTTTGGGTTGTTGCTGGGGGTGAATTATTATCTGGCCGAAAAAGCGCTGGCAACAAGCATTGATGAGAACGCGCTGGCAATCGGCAATGATTATTCTAACCGTATTGAGTCTTATGTACAGGGGGCGGCGCTGCAACTGGAGGCCTTTTCAACAAACAAAGCCTTATATAATCCTGCCGACAAGCAGCAGCTGCAGGCAGCTTTGCAGGATTGTTCCCAGCGCCTGGGGCATTTGGAGAATGTAACCTATATTGCTACCGACGGCGCAGCCTTGCGCCCGGACGGTTCAACTACCCAGCTTGGCGACCGGCAATATTTTAAGCAGGTTGTGGCTACTAAAAAAACGGTGGTCTCTGATGTGCTGGTTTCAAAAACTACCGGCAAAATCGCCGTGAATGTGGCTGTCCCGCTGCTGGATAACGGGCAGCTGACAGGCGTATTGACCGGTACTGTTTCGCTGGCAAAGCTGACCGACCTGATTACAGACATGCAGTTTTTGACTACCGGCTATGGGGCGATTGCCGACAAAACGGGCAACCTCATTATTCACCCCAAACTACCGGCGCTTATTGGCAAAATCAATTTTACTGAAAAAACAGTGGATCCGGCGCTCAATACCAAAGAAGCCGAGCTGGATGATCATTTTATCAGCCTGTTTAAAACGGCTGCCGAAACCGGTAAGCCGGTGCGGGGAACCTATAAGTTTGTTGACGGTATTACTAAAATTGGTGTATTCACACCAATCAAATTAGCGGGCGGACAACAGTGGGTTTTGATTGTAACGGCACCGGCGGCTGAGGCCACGCAGTCCATGACTGCCTTAACCTATGCCATGCTGAGCGGCTCCCTGGTTTGTCTTATTTTGGCTGCTCTGTTTATTCTGCTGATCAGCCGAATGCTGGCCAGGCCAATCACGCTGATCCGGGACGAATGCCTGCTGTTGGCCGGGGGAGATCTGCGTGAGCAGCCGGCCCGCGTCCTTGCCCAGGATGAAATAGGCCAGCTGGCGCAGGGTTTCCGGCAAATGCGCAATAGCTTGCGGACTTTGGTAACCGGTGTTCTTTCCCAGTCTGAAGCGTTGGCTGCTGCCAGTGAAGAGTTAACGGCAAGTGCCCATCAGTCTGCCGATGCCGCAAATCAGGTCGCCGGTTCGATTACCGAAATCGCCCAGGCGGCGGAAAACCAGGTTGCCGTTGTGAGTCAAATTACCACCCAGTCCCAGGCGATGGCCGGGCAGGTAAATCAGATTTCCCTGGCGACCGGGCAACTGTCTCATATTGCTGAAGATACGGCGGTTGCGGCCAGGCAGGGCCGGCAGTCGGTAGAGCAGGCGGTCGGCCAGATGCAGGAAATTGGCAAGAATACCGACCTCACCCAGGCCACGATGGGGGAATTAACGCAAAGCTCGCACGAGATCAGAG